>CAXTDO010000011.1:0-22157 GCA_964242315.1 uncultured Flavihumibacter sp. | reverse complement strand
TTAGCACCCTGCCCCGTATACCCACCCCAGTTATGTTTTGCGGACATAACGGCCCCTCCAACGGAGGGGATGGCCAGCCATCAGTCTCACTTTACACTTTTTGCTTATATTATTAAGGAGTTTCCTTAGCTTAACGACGTTGCCCGTTAAGGACGATATATCGGTAGCAACGTAATCTTTTAAACGCGAGTGCCGTCAGGTATGGATTGGTTATTAACGTAAATAACAACAGCCATTCCGCGTACAAGGTTACCGATATTGCGTACCTCACGGCACTGGATCAAAACAGCATATAGAATGCTACCAATATATTGTCCCTAGCGGGACTCGCTCCTGACAAAACTCATTATTACTTATTTCATGCGCTATTTGTAAGCGGAAGCCCAATATTATATTAGCTATCTCACATAAAAATGGGCAGTATAGAAACACTGCCCTTAACCATTGTTTACCTACATTATCAAAGTGGCCACGGACGAGCCTAAACCGTCCCTGAATTAGTTTATTCAAAGGCCGGCTCCGGCCCCCCTTTGAATAAAATTTCATCATCACTCTTCTTCACCTGCACCAAAGTTTCCAAATCCGCCAACCAGGTTTGCAAAGAAGATGCTGTTTAAAAACAACCGGTTAGTGCCCAGCCAGTAACTGCGGTAGGTAGGATCATCCGCAAACAATACCACCTGTCCGTTACCGCTAGAGCTTAATATTATTGCAGCGCTGTTGCTTATTTTACCGATATTTTGTTTTGAAGTATAACCATTTACAAAGGGCTTTTCGGCGTATTGCGCTACTGTTGCATATTTATTGGCGCTTGGCAACAGCAGCGTAGAACCATTCTTATTGATGTATAACTTTCTTCGTGTTAAACCAAAACCAATAGGATGCGTGATGTCAATGTCAGCTACAAATACAGCACCGTTGATTCGTTTAGCTCCTTCAATGTCCTGCTGGTTGATATAATCCTGACGCTCAGTTGAAGTGGAATTCCGCTTTGGCGGGCTGCCTTCTATTACAGGTTCCGCGGGCACGGCCATTCCGTTTTGTGATGGCGGCGTTACGGATTGAACCGCTGGCAACGCTGCTCCGTTCCCTCTTGTTACCCTTGAGGGATTTGATGCAATAGCAGTTGACACCGGAGCCTGATTGTTGTTGTTACCACGGTCGGGAGCAACATCTGTTTCTGATAACTTTTCCTTTACCAGGTCGTTTTGTACTGCCCAGGCTGAGGCGTTTTGAAAAGTTATTAATGTACCTCTGTCAGCTACCCAGGCCTTTATTTTATCCACTACTGTTTTATCCCATGCACTGTAGGCTCCGCCCGGAAGTACAAGGGTATTATATCTTTTCAGGGAAGCGCGCTGAAAGTTCTGAAGATCTATTTTTACAACCGGAAGACCCAACTGCTGGTTTAGTAAAAACCAAACCTGTCCCGCTTCTGAAGGTGTTACACCCTGGCCAAATGCCAGCGCCACTTCAGGTTTGCGAATGGCTTTGATATTGCTGCTTCCAAGGTCAATACCTTCAGCACTGAATCCTGTGACGGCGGCGGTAATTTTTACGTTTGAATTTGTTGCTACCTGTTGCAATACCCTATACAGACTGTCAGCAGAAACAGACTGTCTTGCAACGGGTATTACCAGCGTTCCGTAAGTATATGATTTTTTACCGCCTGCAACCGCAGCGGTAAAGGGTTTAAAAGCAGCCTTTACCAGGATGTCTTTCGATAAAAGTTGATACAATGCTTTGGTAGCATTATAATCGGTATAACTTAAAAGATAAGCGAGTGAAGACCTGCCACCTTCTACTTCGCCTTTTGGTAAAGCGGCCGTTGTCACCAATGTACCTTTGGAAAAATCACTGGTGTTTAACTTCACATATTGCACACCGTAAGCCTGGGCAATGTTCCAGCCTGTGTTATCATAATAAATGCTGTCTTTTAAAATGTTCTCTTCAAATATGGAATGAAGGATCAGGAAGTTTGGTTGTTCGGCCGGGATGATATATGCCTTGCCCTTTTCAAAATTCTTTTCTTCCCGCGTTATTGAATTCTGTATTTCGTACACATTTATATGATGCTGCAGCAACACGCTTAAAAACCGTTGCGTAAGGTTCTCATCTTTACTATCGCCAAATATATATGCCTTTGCAGTATTTGCTTTTGCCTGGTCGAGGGCATTTTTAAAAAGATCTTTTTGAATCCTGAACAGGTTTGTTTTCTCTGCTACAGCAGCCTTTATAGTTGAAAAACTGGTCGCTAAATGATTGCGAATCGTAAAAGGGAAGGTCAGTAAACCATTGGTAGATTCTTTTACGATACCACCGCTACTTGCTTCCTCAAAGGTGGCGGCAATGCTTCCATAAAATTTGGGGTAAGTAGAACCATAAATAGGAGAAAGGTTGTCATAGTTTTCTTTGGTAAAATATAAAGAACCAATCTCATCCAATGCCTGCGCATGGTACTTTGCGAAAACCTTATTTTCATCATATAAAAATTGAGGAACAATAGGGCTTTCATGGCGTTTTGGAGTAGGTTCGAAATAATAGGTGGCATTAGCGCCCTGTTCATGAAAATCTATTTGAACATTAGGATACCACTGGTGAAAGAAAGCCACCCTGTTCCTGCTTTCCACGTAAGCAAGATTGAGCCAGTCTCTGTTCAGGTCTGCAAAAAAATGATTGGTTCTACCGCCGGGCCAGGCTTCCTGGTGTTCTTTATCGAGTGGATCTGCAACGGCGGGAAATGACTTGTAACTGTTATACCAGTTCGCCGCCCTGTCCCTTCCATCCGGGTTTAAAGATGGGTCTATAAAAATAACCGCTTCCTTTAACCATTTATTGGTTTCATCATCCTGGCTGGCGGCAAGGTAATAACCTGTAAGCAGGCTTACTTCGGTGCTTGATGTTTCATTGCCATGAACACCATAACCCAGGTGAATTATTACCGGCGCCTTGCTATCAATAATCGGTTTTGAAGGATCCACCAGTGTAACATGCTCCTTTCGGATATCTTCAAGACGATTATAATTTTCAGGCGATGTAAATGTTACTACAATCTGTTCTCTTTCTTCATAGGTTCTTCCGATAGCCTGCACATGTACCCGGTTACTTACTCTTGCAAGCTCCCTGAAATAGGCCACGATCTGATCGTGCCTCGTATAATGCGTACCTATTCCATAATTCAGGAACTTCTCCGGTGTAGGAACAGTAGCATCTAATTTTGTTGCTTTAGGAAAAAAATATTCCGACTGTGCAGAAAGAAATTGAATATTGACGAGTATCGCAATGCTCAGTATGGTGACTTGTTTAAAAATTTTTTTCATTGTTATTTTTATTTATAGTGATAGGTAATTTTTGATTTTAATAACCAGGATTTTGAACAACGTCCGGATCTGATAATACATCTGACAACGGTATGGGAAACAGCCAGTAATTCTGATTAGTTACATCAAGCACGGCTCCTACCCTGCCTGTTCTTACCAGGTCGAACCAGCGATGTGATTCAAATGCGAATTCAATACTGTTTTCCTCTTCTATTGCCTGTATCAATTCAGCCTGCGTGGATGCAGTGGAGGCTGGCACTCCTGCGCGTGCACGTATAACATTCAGATCGGCTAATGAACCGGTTATATTGTTAAGTTTCGCCCTGGCTTCTGCACGTATCAAGTAAAGCTCCGCCAGGCGGATAACATAAGAAGGATCTGTGCTGCTTGCCGTGGTATTATATAACACGCCATAATTGTTCGGACTGGTGCCTGCTATCAACGCACTTCTTCCGCCACCGATATTGGCATTTGTAACCTTTGCTACAAAAGAAGCAGAAGGCTTCAATGTGAATTGTCCGCCTGCTGAACTGGGGTACCACAGGTTCCAGAAACTGTTCCGGTCGTTTGCTGAAAACGTTAATTCCAATATGGATTCGGAGCTCAGAAAAGGCGCTGTGAAAAAGGACTTATACGTAGTCGTTAGGGCATATTTCGTATTGGCAATCACCTGTGTTGCATAAGTCTCTGCCGGTGCCCATTCCTGGCGGTACAGGTGCAGTCTTGCTCTCAGTGCCCTGGCAGTACTTTTTTGCGCACGGTTTCTTGTGGAAGCATCATCCGGTAATAACGTCTCTGCCTGTGTGAGGTCAGCCAGTACCTGATCGTAGGTTTGAGTAAGCGTACTACGTTTTATTCCCCTGATAGCCGCCAGGTCAGTGGTTGGCTTTAATTGTATTTGCACCCCGCCCCAGCCACGGCCAAGATCAAAATAGCCTAAGGCCCTGATAAAATAAGCTTCCCCTAAAATTTTATTTTTCTCTGCTTCTGATAGTAACGGATCGCTCACACCGGGAACATAGGCAATTACACTGTTGGCAGTGTTAATCGTTTTATAGATACCCTGGTATGTTGCAACAGTTGTTACATTATCGGCCGGGATAGCGTTTTGATCTAACTGCAGGTACTGGCTCAGTGTTCCGTTGAACACCACATTGTCTGCGGTAATGGTTCCAAGTGTTGGATAGTTACCTGCGTAATATCCCTGTACACCATCATAAGCGCCGATGATTGCTGCCCTGGCTGTGCTGGCGTCCACCACTGCCTTCTGCTTTGCAATAGCATTGTTAGGCACTTCTTCCAGGTATTTTTTGCATGAGCTGAAAACAAATAAAAGTGACGCCCATAATAAGACTGATATATAGTTGCGTTTCATAATAATAAATTTTGTGTGTTGAGATATCAAGCATTTGGCTATCAGCTATCGGGAGGAAAGCTTGTTTAGTTTTAAGCTCCTGATAGCTGACTGCTGATAGCTATGATAATAGTTTAAAATGTGACATTAATTCCTACCTGCACTGTTCTTGGCTGGGGTACAGTGGCCCAGTCGTAACCTGCCGTATTTTGATTGCTGCTCTGCGAGCTGATTTCCGGATCAAGTCCGCCATATCTCGTGAAGGTTAATAAATTTGTTCCCTGCACATAAGCACGAATGTTATTAAGGCCAATCTTTTTAACAATAACAGATGGAATGGTGTAGCTCAATGATAAAGTTTTAAGCCTAATGAAGGATCCATCTTCCAGGTAACGGCTGCTCAGGTTTGCTACATTGCCACCGTAATTATTAGCCGCACTGTTATTGGCTGAAGGATTACCACTGAATGTTGTCATGCGTGGAATGTCGGTGATGTCACCAGGCTTTTGCCAGCGGTCCAACTGTCTTGGCAAAAAACCAATGTTCGCTTGTGTGTTACCGTGAACCAGGAAAAAGTCATTCATATTCATGATCTTGTTACCCTGCTGGAAGTAGAAGAAGAAACTGAAATCAAAGTTTTTATAAGAAAGTGAGTTGGTTAAACCGCCTGTAAAATCAGGAAGCGCATTGCCTACTATCTTCCTGTCTGCTGCTGTGATCTGCTTATCGTCATTCACATCTTCATATACGGCATTACCTGTTTTGGGATCAACATACAACTGGTTGTATAACTGAAATGAATTAACAGCGAAACCATTTTTTAATATCGAGATATTCCTTCCTGAAGCACCCAGCGAGATATCAGACGCCAGCTTTTCAATACGATTGATGTTTCTCGAAATATTAAAATCAGTGGTCCATCTGAAATCCCTGGTGGTAATATTTGTAGAACGCACTGATATTTCAAAACCTTTATTGCTTACACCACCATAGTTTTGCAGGTAAGAGGTAAAACCACTTCTCGAAGCCACCGGCACGTTTAACAACAGGTCCGACGTAGACTTATCATAATAATCAAAACTTATATTAAGCCTGTTTTTCAGGATGGTAAAGTCAACACCGATATCTACCTGCCTGGTGGTTTCCCATGTTAGATCCGGGTTGGCCAGTTGAGAGGGAGATGATCCCGGCTGCTCGAGATAATTAGCTCCTGAGCTCCACAAGCCTAATGCAGCATAAGAACCAATGCCGTTTTGATTTCCCGATAACCCAACGCTTGTACGGAATTTAATATCATCAAAAATGTTCAGGTTCTTTATAAAATCCTCCTGTCCCAGCCTCCATGTAAATCCACCTGAAGGAAAATATCCCCAGCGGTTATTAATGCCGAATTTAGAAGATGCATCGGCCCGCAAACTTCCGTCAATAGTGTATTTGTTATTGTAGGTATAACTCGCTTTGCCAAAAAATGAGATGAGCTTTGCCAGTGACCTGGAAGAAGAACCCGAACGTGTAGCTGCCACAGAAACCGCCGTAAGACTGTTCGTCGCGAATCCTGTGCCGCTGGCACTGGTAGACTGGTTTAATACCGTGTTTACCGTGTTGCCAATCAGTGCATTGATGCTATGCCTGTTGTTATTACCAAACGATTTGATATAGGTTAACACCTGCTCGTTGGTCAGCACCTGTGTTTTGGTTTCGTAAGATGCGGCTGAACCATTAGTAGAGATACCTGCCACCAGTAAGGTGTTGGTGTAATTGTTTTCGTATTCGCTGTTGTTATCAACACTCCAGCTTGTACGCAATTTCAGTTCAGGTAAAAAAGTATATTCACAATAAAAATTACCAATAGTTCTCCACCCAACTGCATCATTGTTAAGGTTATTGATTAATGCGATGTGATTGTCAAAGCTTCCATAACGGGCATAGGTACCGTCTGCATTGTAAACAGGCAGGTAGGAGCGCGGAAACAGAGCGGAGTTGATTACACCTTGCGGATTGTTATCGCTACCGCTTACATTACGCCAGGTTCTTGAAAGACTGATGCTGGTACCGATTTTTAACCGGTCTGTCAGGTAATTATCATAATTAAATCTGCCTGTATATCTTTCAAAATTAGATGGCTTAACAATAGACTGTTGTTTTAAATAGCCAAAGCCGGCATAGTAAGTACTTTTTTCGGTTCCACCCTGCGCCGATATCTCAGTATTTACGGTAGATGCGTTACGAAACAGGTCATCAGTACGATTGTAAGTTGGCTGGCTTTCGGGATTAGCAATCAATGGTACGGAAGCGCCACCATCAGCAACTGTATTCGTTCTCGATTCGTTAGTAAGCAAAGCAGTTTCAGGGCCGGTGGTCACTTTAAACTTTTTAGTTGCTGCCGACGAACCATAATAAGTATTGAAATTAATTTTTGCCTTGGAGTTGAGCCGCCCTCTTTTAGTAGTCACAATAACTACCCCGTTAGCGCCAAGCGATCCATAAATAGCCGTTGCATTGGCATCTTTAAGAATAGTGATGTTCTCAATATCAGCAGTGTTGATATCAGCAAGCGGATTGGATTGTTGCTGGTTTCCCAGTCCTGTTTGAATGGGATCGTTATTGCTGATAAACACTCCATCAATAATGTATAAAGGATCCACAGAAGCGTTGATAGAGTTGTTACCTCTGATCCGGAACGTAACGCCACCGCCAGGTACACCGGAGTTACTTAAAACCTGCACTCCTGTTGCCTTTCCCTGCAGCAGTTGGTTAAAACCTGCTGCAGGCATATCCTTAATATCATCACCCTTGACCGTGAAAATAGAACCTGCAATAAATTTTTTATTTTGGGTGCTGTAACCAGTCACTAACACATCTTCGAGTTGTCGCTGATCCTTCTTTAAAGTGACAACGATGTTCGAATTACCGGTTACATTAAGCTCCTGCTTTTCAAACCCGGTGTATGTAATGATGAGTGTGTTGGCCGGTTGCTTTGATGAGATGCTGAATGTTCCATCCCTGCCCGCAACCACACCCTGCTTTTGTCCTTTTATTACAATGACGGCGCCTTCCAGTTGAACCTGCTTATCTTCTGATACCACTTTACCGGTGATGGTAGACTGCGAATGGAGCCCTTGAGATAGTAATACAGATAAGAATAAGATGCAACTTCGTTTGTAAAATAGTTTCATTTGTTTTGGTTTGAATATGTACAATAGGATTTCACTTCACTTGTGAGAAAGTAAATGGAGCTAAATAAGAGTAGGGTGACGGAAAGATCCGGATCAACAACAACAATAGTGCATCAAACATGCACCCTTATATATTGACATGGTGCAGAATTTTTGGTGGTTAATGTTACAGGTCAGTGCCATGATATAATATGACAGTAAGGAGAAATAATTTATTAGTCTACTGAATTGGTGGACAAATATAAATGCATATTTTTATACCGGCAAAATTTATTTATAAAAAAGTAAAAACAACTTTTCGCTTAAAGTGTAAAACAAACAATTAATAGATAATTATGAAACCTATAGCCATTTATCATGAGCATCCTGACTGGTTTAAGCCATTGTTTACAGCGCTCGACAAAAGAGGCATCCCATATGTACGCTTAAACCCGGCGCAATACCAATTTGATATTGACGATACTTCTTCCAGGTACTCGTTGTTTTTTAATCGCATGAGCCCATCGGCTTACCTGAGAGAGGGCGAACAGGGATTGTTTTTCACCTTAAGTTTTTTAAAACACCTTGAGACATTTGGTACAAAAACCATCAACGGCTTCAAAGCTTTTACTTATGAAACTTCAAAGGCACAGCAATTATCTTTAATAAAAAGCCTGGGATTAAATTTTCCTAAAACAAAAGTTGTAAATCATACATCACAACTTGTAAAAGCAACAGAGGGTTTAAGATTTCCAATAGTTGTAAAAGCCAATATTGGCGGCAGTGGCGCGGGTATTACAAAGTATGATTCCATTGAAAGATTAAAAGCCGATATTGAAACCGGTGACATTGATTTCGGAATTGATAAAACTGCTTTGGTGCAGGAATATATTCCTGCCCGTGGTGGTTATATCACGAGGGTTGAAACAATCAATGGCAAATTTATATACGCTATCCGGGTGTATACAACCGGTGAGTCTTTTAACCTGTGCCCGGCGGATATTTGCCAGACCAACGATGGTAAGGAGTTGGTAAGAAATGCCTGTGCAGTTGACGCGCCAAAAAATGGACTGAGGGTTGAAGCCTATACACCTCCCGATCATGTAATAAATGCCATCGAAAGTATTATGCAGGAAGCAGGTATTGATGTAGGTGGCATTGAATATATAATTGATGACAGGGATGGCGAAATATTATATTATGATGTCAATGCGCTTTCCAACTTTGTAGCAGATGCTGTGAATGTTATTGGTTTCAACCCCCACGAAAAACTGGTGGATTTTTTAGAACAACAGGTACATGAAAAAGAACCGGAGAAGGCGCATGTTCTTTGATCAGGGTACTCACTTAATGATTAACCATTTAAATAATTAATATGAAGTATGGATATTGGCTGCCGGTGTTCGGCGGATGGCTCAGAAATGTTGAAGATGAAAATATGCAGGCTGACTGGAACTATGTAAAACGCCTTGCTATCAGGAGTGAAGAACTTGGTTACGACATCTCACTGATTGCAGAACTGAACCTAAACGATATCAAAGGCATTAAAGCGCCGAGTCTTGATGCGTGGAGCACAAGTGCGGCTTTGGCAGCAGTTACCAATACTCTTGAATTAATGATCGCTGTTCGCCCTACATTTCACAATCCTGCCCTCCTTGCAAAAGCGGCTGCTAATATAGATCATATCAGCAATGGAAGACTGTCGCTTAACGTGGTAAGCAGTTGGTGGAAGGACGAAGCCGAAAAATACGGAGTGCAGTTTGAACAACATGACGACCGTTATGACCGTACTGCCGAATGGCTCAATGTGCTCGATAACGTCTGGAAAAAAGATGAATATAGTTTTGAAGGAAAATACTACTCCGTGAAAAAGAACGTACTGGAGCCGAAACCCGTATCCCAGCCCCGGCCATTTATTTATGCAGGTGGAGAAAGTGAGAAAGCGAAAGACCTGATTTCAACTACCTGTGATGGTTATGTGATGCATGGTGATAATGTTGAAGCAATAGCACGGCGTGTAGATGACATGAAAGAACGCCGGGAAAAGAAAGGGCTGCCTCCAATGAAGTTTGGCGTTGCCGCCTATAGCATTATAAGAAACAGTGATGCCGAAATCAAAAAGGAGATTGATCGTATTACAGATGTAAAGCCGGGAAGCGCTGGTTACGAAAACTACCAGCAATGGGTTAGTGGCACACAACTGGAACAGAAATTGTCTCTTGAGGACTATTCCGTTAGCAATCGCGGTCTTAGAACAGGTTTGATTGGAACACCTCACCAGGTACAGGACCGGGTGGCCGAATTTGAAAAGCTTGGTATTGATTTTTTCCTGTTACAATGTAGCCCGCAATTAGAGGAAATGGAACGTTTCTCAGAGACAATCATTCAGCCGGCTTTGCAGTTAGTTGATTAGAACGTATTTATACTTGGAAAAAACGCCTCCTTCACTGTATAATAATGAGGGAGGCGTTTTATTTTCAACTTTGCAATTTCCTTTATTGTTAGGTTAGTTGTAAACAGACGTATTACCTTTCAGCCTTTTGACCAGTTTTTTAAACACAGAGGGCACAGAGATAGGAAACACAGAGGACGCTAAGGGCCCTCCGTGGTCTCTGTGTTTCCTTCCTCTGTGCCCTCTGTGTTTAAAAAAACTATCATGTTAGTTACTACCTTCAATACATAATCTTATACTTAACTCAACAATAGTGTCATCAACTGCGATCATAACACCAATATGCAAGAATAGATCTTATTGAACGTTTTATCCTCTGGTAGCATCACTGTCAACTCTGATCTCTGCAAATAAAAAGGCGGTATAGAAATACCGCCGATTAACGATTGCTTGCTTGAAACGAGAGAGACGCCACGGACGGATTCGAACCGTCGTAAAAGGTTTTGCAGACCCTTGCCTTGCCACTCAGTCACGTGGCTATTTTTAAGCCCCCTGGTGTACAAAAGACCGATAATATCGCTGGAGGATGCTTTACGTGTTCTGTGTAAATTAATAACGATGTATTTTAATTAGCATCAAACCATAGTCTGGTGGTTAACACATCGGCTCCCTGATTTACTACCGCCTTCTGGTAATATTCTCTATTAAGAGACTGCTCCGTGCCAGGATAAATAAATCGTACCGGTATCTGTTTATTCAGCACACCTGCCACTGCAGGGTCAAGTTTCGGATAATCCAGTCGCCGCCATTCGGCGAAAGCTTCCAGTCCCTGCCCGAATAGCGCGATCCATTTCTGCTCACCGATGGATTTTTTATAGTTGGTAGCATCATATTTCACAGGCGCTTGCGACAGGTATACTGCCACATCATTATCACCAATGCCGAACTGGTTTAAAGATGCGGTGATTGCCTGCTTATACAAAGTTTCAGCGTTCTCGCTCGTCAGTCCCCTTGCAGCGGCCTCCGCCCTGTAAAATAACACCTCTGCATAACTTTCTATTACGGCGGGTGAACGCGCCGTTGTAAAGTAAACACCTGGTTTTGAAGTTTTAGCGAATCCCAGGTTGTTGGCATCACCCGTAGTTAATCCGTTTGGTATACCAACATAATTGGTGGGAGTAGCAGTTTGTGTTTTGCTTGCATACACCGGTAACCGCGGATCATTTAACTGAAACAATTTGTCGGTGATGGTCTTGCTGATGCGATAGTCGTCACGCGTATCGAACCATGAAGCTACGGGATTCTGGTTGGGAGAGTCGTAATAGGCAAGAGCGGCAGTTTCACTATTGTTCGAGATATAGCCAGATCCATCAGTTGCAATTTCCGCTAAAACCTGTTTTAACTTTTCAGCTTCCTTATCAGCAATTCTTAAGGCAATACGAAGCCGCAATGAATTAGCAAATTTTTTCCATGAAGCTATTTTGCCATTGTAGATCACATCGCCTGATATTGCCTTCCCGGATGGATCCAGTAAACCCTGGGCAGTTTTCAGATCGTCAAGCAATCCGAAATAAACATCCTTTTGCGAATCGTATGCGGGAGTAAGATATTTATCTATGTCACCTGCCTGCCTGTAAGGTATATCACCATATACATCCGTTAGCAATTGAAATACCCACGATCTTAATACAAGCGCCACGCCTTTATAATTGTTGTTACCCTGCGATTCAGCAAGTTTCATAATCGTATTGAGGTTGGTAATACTCTGCGAGTAGGCGGTGCTCCATAACGAAACAAAACTGCTGTTTGAAAATATATAACGGTCAGGTTCGGTATATTGAATCTTAGCCCAATGCTGAACAATAAGCAGGCTTGAATTAAAATTATTATCTGCGCCCCAATAGGTATCAGCAGTAATTTTTGATGCCGCAGTGAGCAGGTAGTCAGGTTGCGCCACCTGCGCAGTATTGGGGTTGAAATTGGTTTCTTCCAGTTGCTTTTTGCAGGACGATACTGACATTAAAACGACGCTTACAACCAGTATATTGAGAAGTTTACTTTTCATAAAGAGACAATTAAAATTTAAAGTTGATATTGAAACCGTAACTCCTTGTAGTTGGAAGCCCAAGATCTTCCAAGCCCTGCGCGTTACCGTTATTGAATGCCGTTTCAGGGTCTATGTTGGGAACGTTTTTGTGAATGATCCAAAGGTTACGTCCCACAAGACTAACAGATGCACCAACAAACCCGATACGGTTAATCCATTTTGAAGGGAACGTATACCCAAGTTTTACTTCGCGAAGTTTTACAAACGAAGCATCATACACATACTCTTCTTCAATGCTTCGTGTTGACTTATAATAAGAAGATGCCGGAATAATTCGTGTATTCTCCTTACCATCCGTGGTAACACCCTTGTATATCATACCATCATCGTAAACTACTTCTCCGCCAGGTGCAGTGGCTGTTCCCGTTAGCTGAACAGCGGGATTAGACTTTATATTTCCGGGATAATAATAAGTAATGCCGCCATGAGCTGCATCCCTGCCGGGAAGCGTTGAAGCCAGAACACCGGTATAGCTGCCTGTTGAATTGGTACCTGCGAACAAAGAGCCGCCAAAACTTGCATCTATCAAAAAGCTCAGACTTATTGATTTGTAGGAAAATGTATTGGTGATGCCACCGGTCCAGTCGGGAGTATATTTACCAAGAATCTTTTTGTTGGGATCGGTAGCGGGAAGTCCATCACCGTTAATGATCTTGTTTCCGGCTGCATCCCGCAGGAATGCATTTCCAAACAACGTTCCGTAAGGCTGGCCCACCGCTGCCAGAACCTGTACACTGCGGTAAGATCCTAACACATAATTCTGCAAGCGGCCTTCCTTGTCAAGTTCAAGTACCCTGCTCCTGTTGGCTGCGTAATTCAGGTTAACATCCCAGGTGAAAAAGGACTTCTTTACTGCTGTGATGCCTAACTGAACTTCCAGTCCTTTGTTATTAATTTTGCCCGCATTTAATAATTTCGATGTGTACCCCGTAGTGGCGCTGACATCAACGGAAAGGATCTGGTCAAAGCTATTTGTATTGTACAAACTCACGTCTAACCGCGCCCTGTTGTTAAAGAAACCTGCATCCACGCCCACTTCTGTTGATGTAGTGGATTCGGACTTAAGATTGGCGTTAAGGTCTTTGCCGGTGGCCGTTAGTTGCGGATTGGAATTAAATGGTGCATTGAAATTATAGGTGTTTATCAATTGATAAGGATCAGCATCACTGCCTACCTTAGACCAGCCACCTCTTAATTTGGCATAAGTGAGCACATTGTTTTTAATGTCAAATGCATCGGTAAATACCAGGCTACCATTAACAGATGGATAGAAGTAAGAGAGATTTTCAACCGGCAACGTAGATGACCAGTCGTTGCGTGCAGTAAGATTTATAAACGCGTAGTTCCTGAAACCTATTTGTGCGGAAGAGAAAACACTGTATTGTTTTAGTTTGCTGAAGTAGTTGGATGACACGAGCGGATCTCTCGAATTAGCCAGTGTATATACATTGGCCACTGCAAGTCTGGGTGCCTGCTGGTCATTCTCCTCATAAAATTTTGCCCTGATATTACCGCCTGCCAGCACATCGATAGTAAAATCGCTACTCAGCTTTTTATTATAATTTATAGTTCCCTCTGTGTTATTTTCATTAACGGTAAATGCATCTTCTTCATAAGATCCATAAGGTGTTCCGTTGGTACCATAAGCAATTTTTAGTTTACGCCGGTCGGTGTAATAATCGCTGCCGCTTCTGAAATTAGCGCTCAGATTATCTGTGATTTTGTAATTAAGCCCTACATTTCCAATAATGCGGTCACGACGTTGTTGCACGGTATTTTCATATGCCACAAAAAACGGATTGCTGTAATAACTGTTATTCCAGTTAAATGGGTTTCCATTCGCATCGCGATAATTCTTTAACTGGTTAACATCAACCTGCCTTCCAAACCAGGTAAACTGTAACATAGTGCTGGTGGCACGTTTACCACCGGATCCAGGTAGGTTAGGTGCATCATCAACAAAATAATTTGCTGATGCTGTAAGTGTTAGTTTAGGATGGATTTTGAAAGTAGTATTGATAGCAAGAGAGTGTTTGTTTAATTCACTGTTAGGAATCACACCTTTGATACTTGAATTATTATAAGACACTCTGTAGTCAAACTTTTCACCGGCATTAGCGATGGCCACACCATTATTTAAAGTAAGCCCGGTTCTGAAATAGTCTTTTACATTATCGGGATGCGCAACAAACGGAACCGCTTTTCCGTTGGAATTGAATTGCGGCAGCAGTCTTCCATCCAGTTTAGGTCCCCAGCTTTCGTCTACACCATCGTTTATTCCACCGCCTTTACCGTCTACATAACTGAACTGTCCGTTTGCTCCCTGACCAAATACATTCTGGTAATGTGGTAACACCAGCGGGCTGGAAAACGTTGTGTTGGAATTAGCGGTGATGCCCAGGCCTTTTTGATGCTTACCTGTCTTGGTCTTGATCAGAACAACACCATGAGCTGCACGTGAGCCGTATAAAGCCGCAGCATTAGGACCTTTCAGCACGCTGATTGTTTCTATGTCTTCGGCATTCAAATCAGCGATGGCGTTTGCATAATCTCTTGATCCACCTGCGCCAAGTTGTGAATTATCCACCGGTACGCCATCAACCACGAATAAAGGTTGGTTATTACCGGATATAGAGGTTTCACCTCTGATGACGATACGCGCCGAACCCATGTCACCCTGGCTATTGGTGACTCTTACCCCTGCAATCTTTCCTTCCAAAGCGTTTACCAGGTTAGGTTCTTTGGCTTCCGAAACATCTTTTGATTTTAACTCCTGCACGGAATAACCCAACGATTTCTTTTGTTTTGAAATGCCAAGAGCTGTAACAACAACCTCGTTTAAGGAATTGTCTGCATTGTCGAGAATGATGCTTAAACCATTGTCAGAAGAACTCAAGGTTACCCGTTGCGATTGGTAACCCACAAAAGAAAACACCGCGATATTATCTTTTGCAGCCGTTATTGTGAATTTTCCTGCGTCGTCTGTTTTAAACCCTTTATCGTTTCCAACTATTGATATGGTAACGCCGGATAATGCAGCATTGTCATTCCTGGATGTTACGGTACCGCTAACGGTTATAGATTGGGCAATGATAGTGTTCGAAATAATTACTGCGAAAAACGAAAGTAGAAGTTTGTAGTGTTGTAGCATTTTTCAGATGTTAAGTATGATATGTAGCAATAGATATAGAGCTGGATAAAGAAGCCCTGGTGAAACAGATCGCTGTTTTCAACAGATTCAACAAAAAATTAACAGGGTAATATGCCTGGATTTAGATTAACAGCAACAACAAAATTTAAGATAAAAAGAAGCAGCGTCTTTCATTTGTACCGCAACGTTAGTTGTAGCAAAATACTTTTTTGAAAGGGAATTAAAAGCTGTCATTGTTCCTTCTTTAGTGTATAAATAAATGCTGTTTGATTATTAATTTATACATGTGAATGCAAATGTACAATAGTCTACTTAATTAGTAGAGTAAAAATTAAAAAAATATTTTAGCAATCAAATTTTTTGATGTTAATAACTATAATTGAGCTTTATGCAATAGATAGTTCACGGTATGCATCAACAAGTTCGTCAATCAAAAAATCAATTTCTTCAATCGAATTGTACTTGCTAAATGAAAAACGAATGACTTGTTTGGTGAGGTCAGCATTTAAAGCTGTCAGCACATGTGAGGCATTATGGTTACTGTTGCAGGCGCTGCCACCACTTGCAGCTATTCCTCTGGTGTCAAGACGACTTAGCAGATGCTCTTTTCCCGAAGGGAAACCGGTGCTTAAAACGGTGTACATGCTTTTTTCTATTATTCCTGAATTGCCATTAAACACTATAGAAGGGAATTTTAATGTTAACCGTTCGATACAACATCGTTTTAAATTTTTAATATATCTGCGGTGGTTATCAATTTCTGAATAAGCTATGTCCATAGCTTTTCCTAATCCGACAATACCGGCAACATTTTCGGTTCCGGCACGAACGCATCTTTCCTGCGATCCTCCAAAAATAAGTGGCGACGCCGCAATGGTTTTTCTTACATATAAAAACCCGACACCTTTAGGACCATGAAACTTGTGTGCAGAGCCCACGAGAAAGTCTGCCTGGAGTTCTGACAGGTCCAACTTATAATGCCCCATCGTTTGAACAGTATCTGTATGGAACACGGCATTATATTTTTTACAGAGGTCACCAATAGACGCTATATCATTTAAATTTCCGATCTCATTGTTTCCATGCATTATTGACACGAAAGATTGGTTATAGTGAAGCAGCAACTGTTCTAAATGGCTTAAGTTAATATTGCCCTGGTCATCGTTTTTAATAAAATCAAGCGTGATGTCACCACTTTTTTCCAACGCTTTTAAAGTATTTAACACCGCATGGTGTTCGAGCCTGGAAGTTATAGCATGTTTGATTCCGATGCCACGAATTGCTGATAGTATGGCTGTATTGTCGGCCTCAGTTCCACCTGAAGTGAAAAAAATTTCTTCCGGACTAACATTAAGTAATTCAGCGATAGTGCTTCTGGAGCTTTCCACTGCGTGACGTGTTTTTCTCCCGTATGTATGAGCCGAGGAAGGATTGCCATAATATTCAAGCATATAAGGAACCATTGCTTCAAAAACGTTTTTATCTAACGGCGTCGTTGCCGCATTATCAAAATATACATTCATTACACAGACGGTTTTAATGATTATATTAATAGTCTACTAATTAAGTAGACAAAAGTATAGTAGTTTTTCCAAAAAATCCATGCAAAGCTTAAAAAACTCATTAAGATGTATTTCCAATAAAATATTATTTGTAAAATTTACCTACTGATTAATCAATACTTGTCAAAATCATCCATCGGCATCAACAGAATTCCGGATCTTTTGCACCTGACCCATAAGGTTAATATTTCACTGATGCCGTTATGCCACTTTATATTAATTGCTTCATTCACAAAACCATCAGACCGACCGTTCTCATCAAGTATGAAATTCACTGGCAGCGGCAATAAATATAACTGCTGTAATAATTGTATTTTTAGATTTCTTAGAACGCGCCATCTTTGCAAGAAGAGTAAACGTCCAATACCCAACTATAACGCCGAGTCCATTCAGTATTACGTCATCAACATCAAATATGCCCACGCGAAACACCACTTGCATTCCCTCGATGACAAAGCCGGCAGCAACTGCGAGGGCGAGCGTTTTTTTCCATGTCATGCTCCGATAGACGAAAGGAACAAGAAACCCTATTGGCACAAGTAACACAACGTTTCCCACAAGATTAATTCCCGCAATGATCAACCCCTTCTTACCGAGCAGATACCGCACAATGGTCTTGAACGGCAATAAGTTGGCCGGACCTGTGTGTGATCCTCCAAATTTAAACATCAGTGAGCCTATCCTGATTACCGGCAGGTCTTTAAACACCATTACCTTGATCAGGATCGCGCTATAAACGATGAGAATAAATGCTGATGTTAAACGCTTCTTCATGGTTTTGTTTTTAAGTTATTTTCTCATTCTGAGCGCAGGCTTTTCACCGGGTTTGCACTTGCTGCTTTTACTGCCTGAAAACTGATGGTTGCAAGTGCAATAACAATGGCAGCAATTCCACCTGCAAGAAATATCCACCAGCTTATATCAATGCGGTAAGCATAATCCTGCAACCATTGGTGCATGTAATACCATGCAATGGGTGTAGCAATCGCAAAAGCAATGGCAATGAGTATGATAAATTCTTTTGAAAACAAATAAACGATATTACCTGCAGTAGCGCCCATTACTTTACGAATGCCAACTTCTTTTATTGGCTGTACTGCCATGAAGGAGGCTAAACCATACAACCCAAGACAGCTAAGGAATATCGTGATGACTGCAAAAATCTTATACAACTGTGCTAACTGGTTTTCCTGTTTGTAAAAACTTCCAACTTTTTCATCAAGAAACCTGTATTCATAAACAAAATTTGGAAATGTTTGCTCCCATATTGTTTTAACAGATTGCAGTGTAGAAGAAATGTTTGTTGTTGCAAGTTTTATTCCCGCCTGGTTATACATTGTGTTGTTTGTGGTAATAAGCAATGGTGCAAGATCATTGCGAAAAGACCTGTTATTAAAATCCTTCAGCACGCCAACAACAGGGCATTTTATTTTATCCTCCCATATGCTTAGTTCTTTATTCAATATATCTTCCGGTTCTTTAAATCCTAAACTTTTTACAAGCGACTCGTTCACTAAGAATTCCCGGGTAAATTTGGAAGGTTGTAAATTTCTTCCTGCTGCCAGTTGTAATTTATAAGCCTGAACATATTCGTTGTCTGCAAATTTGGTAATAGCTTTAAAAGCTGCTTCTTTTTTTGCATGGTCAAACCTGAAGGTGCTCCACATATCATTACCATCTTCAACCGGGGTGTTGGAGCTGAAGCTTACTGCCTGCACGCCGTTTACTGATAATAACTGTTGCTTTAAATAATCAAGCCTGCTAAGACGAAGGCTATCTACACGGAAAGGAACATTTACAATAGCATCTTTATCAAAGCCTAAAGGTTGATTCATAAAATAACTCATTTGCTGTACAATGATGATTGTTCCGATGATGAGTGCCTGGGCAATAATGAATTGAAACACTACCAATCCTCTTCTTAATGAAATTCCCTTTAAGGTATTTGCCGGGAGTTTACTTTTTAAAGCATTAACAGGATTGAAACGTGATAAAACGACAGAAGGATAAAAACCGGCGAGTGCGGTTACAACAATTGTTACAGCCAAAAGAAATAAAATAATCGCAGGATTGTTGAGTATGTTGAATGAAAGCGAAAGTTCTAAAAGTTGACTTACGGAAGGCAATGCAAGAACTGTAATAACTGCTGCAAGCAGCACAGCAATGGTAACTATTAAAAATGTTTCAACGATGAACTGGATTTGCAACTGAGATTTTTTACTTCCCAATACTTTTCTCACACCAACCTCTTTTGCGCGGTTAACAGCTTGTGCCGTGGAGAGGTTGATAAAGTTTACGCAGGCAATTAACAGAATAAAAGTTGCGATTAGCCACAATACATTGAGTAGTTCGCGACTGATTGTTTTGTTGCCGTAATTACCTGTTTGTGTATCATAATGCACCGCACTTAGTGGCTGAATAATATGACTATCCTTGTTTTCAGGCGATTGAGTCATTCTTGAATATGCTCTTAGCTGCTGATTAAAGTTGTCAGCATAAACATTCGGCGGCAGTAAAATATAGCAACCAAAACCAGAGTTCGTTCTATTCTCCCAATCGGTGGATTTTGCCATAAGACTTCCGGTGAAACCTGTTCCATAAGCCACAACAAGTTTTAACTGAAAATCTGTATTGGCAGGTATAGTTGCAAGAATACCTGACACTTTCAATATTTCTGTACCGTGCTCGAATATGTAGCCACCTGATTCCAGTTTAAGGGTTTTGCCTATTGCTGTTTTCCAGTCACCAAAATATTTTTCTGCAATCTCTTTAGTAAGCAATACTTTGTTCGGCTCTTTTAACGAGGCATACGAACCTGAGAGCAAAGGGAAATCAAATATGTTGAAGAATGACGGCTCTGTAAAAAATACACCTTTGTCTTCTTTAAATTGCTTTATCGTTGTTCCATTATCGTCAGGTACCAGCAACTGATCATCGTGGCTTGCAAAAACCGGAGCTACCTGTTCTATTTGTGGAAAAGCCGTTTTTAATCCCGTGGGCATTGGAAAGGGAACATCTTTCCCATAAGAAATAGTTGCAGCATCTGCATGATGATATTCGGTTAATACACGATAGGCACGGTCTTTTTTTGAATGAAACGCGTCGAAACTTGTTTGAAATTGTATAACGATAAAGATCATCATACAAACGGCAATACCAACAGCCAGTCCGGTAACGTTAATAGCGGCATAACTTTTATTTCGCTTCAGGTTGCGCCATGCTATTTTAAAATAATTTTTAAACATGTAATTGCCATTTATCATTGTGACGAGGCAAAACAATCACATTATTTTTACTGACTGAAACGTAATAGACGAGAGCCCACCAATCATAGAGGGAGACGTCTTTTTATCCGATTAAAAAAATTTGTTATCGGTAAAATTAAATAACAGCCGTTAACAGTTGAGGAAAGACTGTCTGTCGGTAAAAACCCGCCCAATGGAGGTTAAGTTTGCAGGTAACCAACTGATAAGTGATATTGTACCCGTTTTGTTACGTTAGGACAAATACTGTAAATTACTTTTATGAAATGACGCTGCAACCATTGAAAAGCAGGCTGATCACCATTTTGATACATGTACTCATGTGGGTGGTATTCGGTATTGCCATATTTTTTTATCATCCCCTTTTCTCAGGTATTGACATACCCTACCAGGCCTGGATAACTCAGACCGTAACGCTCATCCTGCTAGTGACAGGTTTTTATATCAATGTATCCGTCCTCGTTCCCAGGTTTTTGTTGAACAACAAATTCGGTTACTATTTTGTGATGGTCATAGCGCTCGTTGCATCAATTGTATTCGTTAACAGATCGGTGGAGAATGCGCTTGAAGCCCATCAGGTATTCCCCAAGAACAGGCAGGGCCAGGCAGCCGAATTGATAAAAACTGCCCCGCGCCTAAAGCCAGGCCAGCGCAAGCCTATAGACAGGCCCACTATTATCATCACTGCCCTGGTGCTTGGTATCGGCACCAGTATAACAGCCATACAAAAATGGCAAAAAGACAAGCAGCAACGCGAAGAGTTGGAAAAGGATAAGGTTACTTCCGAGCTGTCATTCCTTAAGGCGCAGATAAACCCGCACTTTTTTTTTAATACCCTGAATAATATTTACGCGCTTACCCAGGTAGATGCTAACGAGGCCGGTAAGGCTATTTACCAGCTTTCGCACATGATGCGGTACCTGCTTTATGAAACACAGCAGGGACAAACCATGTTAAGTCAGGAAATTGCCTTCGTAAAGGATTATATCAGCCTGATGCAATTGCGGCTAACTGACGCAGTGAAAGTGACGATCAATACGCCCTCCCCATTACTCGATATGCCTATGGCGCCAATGATGCTGTTGCCATTTGTGGAAAATGCCTTTAAGCATGGTGTGAGCGCAACACAGCCAAGCCATGTCAATATCCTGATACTGCAACGCAGCAGCGTGATTGATATTACCGTAAAAAATTCCATAATAAAGGATAATAGTGTTAGCTTAGATACCAATAGCCGTATAGGTTTGGCGAATACCCGCCGGAGGCTTGACCTGCTTTATCCGGATAAATACACACTGGATATCTGCGAGCTTAATGCAGGTAATGAGTTCACTGTTCACTTAATTCTCGATCTGAAATGATATTGAATTGCATCGCCGTTGATGATGAACCCCTGGCGCTGGGCCTTGTAAGCAAATTCATTGAACAAACACCCTTTTTAAACCTGACTGGAAAATATGCGGGCGCTGTTGATGCACTAAAAGCCATCCACACGCAGCAGATAGACCTGATATTCCTCGACATACAAATGCACGACCTGAACGGCATAGAGCTGGCACGCGTGCTGGACAAGGGGGCCGGCAAGCCCCGCATTATATTTACTACCGCCTACAACCAGTTCGCGCTTGAGGGCTACAGGGTGGATGCGTTAGATTACCTGCTAAAGCCTTTTAATTATGAAGAATTTCTCCGTGCAGCCCAAAAGGCTTTACATTACGCCGAACTGCTACATAAACCTGCCACACAAATTCCGGTGGTAAATGAAACCGAACACGCAGATGACAATTATCTTTTTTTGAAAGTGGAATATCAGTTGGTACGAGTGGCCCTGGATGATATTCTGTATATTGAAA
>CAXTDO010000010.1:0-22188 GCA_964242315.1 uncultured Flavihumibacter sp. | reverse complement strand
AAGAAGTACCTGAGTATTCTTGATATTAGAAGCCTGTTGTTCGCGATAATTACGATATGAACGCAGGTAGGCCACCCTTTTCAACGCGTCATTAAAATTGCTTGAAGAAAAAATAAAATTCAGGAAATCATAGTTACTCCTGTTCTTGTAAGCATACAGCACGCTCTTTTCGTACTGAATCTTAAGCGTATCCAGTTCCTTGGTAAGTTTGGTAATGTCTCTGCTGGAATTATTAATATCTCCCTGAATTAATCCTATCTGCTGATTGATATTATCTATTTCCGACTGGCGCAAGCGAAGCCTCTTTTGAATCAATGATAATTGTCCTAATGTTTCCTTTTTATTTTTCTTTGTTTCATTTAATGAAGCTTTTACGTCATCGATTTCTTTTTGAATTGCGGCACGCTGTTTCTCCAGATCCGATCTGTTGGCCTGTCCGAATACACATGTTCTTACTACAAGAAGGGTTAGCAGGAAAAAAATAAATCTTGTCATCTTAAAAATTTTAAATGAACCAATGCCCGCCTGGGATGACGGCTATTCTCTTAGTGCTATTTAGTTATTATAAAATTAATGTAGTTAACTTAAGATAAAATATTCAATATTCAACTATCAATTCTCAATGAAGTGCTTTTAATTAAAACGATGCTGGTATCTATTGAACATTGCTTATTGATAGTTGAATATTGAATATTTTATCTTAAGTTAACTACATTGATTATAAATTAATAAATGCTTCAGTATTATATTCTTCTTTAGCTGATGCTTTTATAACGTCTAATTACGTTTATAATTCTTTGGAATGCTGAAAGGATAACTTAAGTTTTCGTTAAAGCTGTATTGCTTAAAATCCATATCAATGCCAAGCATTGATTTTTGAGCTACCACTATTTTACGACCGGTTGAAAACTGCATCCCGTTTTTGGTTTCATAATCAGAGTAAGTAAGGTCGCAGGTCCAGTTAAATTTTATATTTACATCATCCAGCTTACTATGTTGCAATGTGAGGTCATTGCTACCGAGTGTCATAAGATGCCTGATGAATTTTCTGGTACTAAGCAATATAACCGAGGATTCATTCTTTTTAAATGAAACGATGTTACTGCTGCTGTCGAGATAGATGGCATTACCAAGGATAAGATCCTGAGCAGTTGAAAAGTCAAATGGCAACTGAGTAAGTTCCTGCAGGTAGCTGAGCGAACGGTATTGTACCTGTTTATCTTTTTTATTGAGCATGATGACACTATCACGTGTTATCAGCACCCTGAACGCTTCATAACTAAAAACGGTTGCGTTTATCGAAAGCCAGATAACACTGTCTTTCTGCATTCTTACGAATACAGTGAGGTCGGGACCTTTGCCGTCTTTATCGGTATATTCAACTTTCATTTTTGCAGAAAAGGTTTTAAAATCAATTTTTCTACTTTTTACTTTATTAAAAACTTCCTGTACAAACTTTATGGAATCAGCTTTTGAATCACTTACGATCACTGTTTGCGTGGTGTCTTTCTTGGCAATTGCCGTCTGAATTTTTCTGGTAGGCCTGCAACTTAACGCAAACATCAGCAAACCAAATACAAGCAACGGAAGAGTATACTTCATAATTTTTTTATTTTCCTGTATGACCAAAACCGCCATCATTACGGGATGTAGGGGTAACTTCTTTAACAGGTTCCCATTGTATCATTTCAACGGTGTGAATAACCATTTGCGCAATCCGGTCACCGGGTTGTATCACATGATCTTCGTTAGAAAGATTCACCAGTATCACTTTTATTTCACCCCTGTAATCAGCATCGATAGTACCTGGTGAATTAAGGCAGGTGATGCCATGTTTTATTGCCAGTCCGCTTCTGGGCCTAACCTGCGCTTCATAACCTTCCGGCAGTTCAATGTACAAACCTGTAGGCACCAGTACTCTTTGCAAAGAAGTTAGTTTCAAAGGCTCATTAATGTTAGCCATGATATCCATTCCCGCCGAGCCTGCAGTAGCATATTGAGGAAGGGGATTAGATGATTGATTGATTATCTTGATTTTGACTGGCGACATGGGGGCAAAAATAATGATTAATGATTAATGGTTAATGATTAACGGTTAGTTGTTAATGATTCAGTGTTGTTGACTTAAGTATAGGTCTTTTAATAGTCATTCCTTGTGTCCTTTGTGGCCTACCTTTGTGCCCTTTGTGGTAAATAGAACCTATAAGTTTCAAGAGTCTTTTAACCACAAGGGGCACAAAGGTAGGCCACAAAGGACACGAAGGCCCCTAATCAAATTGTATTTTCAAATAGAAAAAAAACTACAACTGCTTAAGTCAACAACATTGGTTAATGGTTACTTATAATTTTAGGTTTGTGTCTCTTAATGAAATTAACCACTGACCGTTAATCATTAATAATTAATCATTAATAATTATTCATTGTGCTTCAACAGTACACTCGCATAAGCAGACAGTCCTTCCTTCCTGCCGACAAAGCCCATTGTTTCGGCGGTGGTTGCTTTTATGGAAACGTCTTCTATTGATACTTTCAGTATGCCTGCAATTACCTGTCGCATCTCCATATTGTAATTTTTAATTTTCGGAGCTTCCAGACATATAGTAGCGTCAACGTTTACAACAGCATAGTTTTTTTCCTGTACGAGTTCATATGTTCTTCTTAATAAAATTTTACTGTCGATGCCTTTAAATTCGTCGGAGGTATCGGGGAAGTGCATTCCAATATCTCCTAAGGCCAAAGCTCCAAGTAAACCGTCACAAATGGCATGTAATAAAACATCTGCATCGCTGTGGCCGAGGCTGCCTTTGTTATGAGGTATCTTCACCCCTCCCAGCCATAAGTCCCTGCCTTCTGTCAACTGGTGAAAGTCAATTCCAAATCCAATCCTGTAACTCATGTTTAAAGAAAAATGATGAAGATTTAAAGATAAGGCAAATCAGCAACACCGGCTTTCTGCCGGCAGCTCATAAAAAAAGCGCTCCCTTTGAAGGGAACGCCCGGATGTATAGATAGTTATAACTGTAATTACTGGTTATTGGTACCGCTGCCTTCTCCATCGAAATTAAAAACCAGTCCAAAACGCAGGGTATTAGAAAGCGGATTTTGGTTGATTCCACTACCGGAAGGAATTATATAAGAAAAGTTCAACCCGAAAACATTGTATTTAAGTCCGAAACCCAGCGTAAAATATTTCCTGTTCCCTTTGAGCTTGTCTTCATAAAAATATCCTGCGCGAAGTGCAAACTGATCATTATACCAGTACTCAGCACCTGCTGAGAGCTGTAATTCTTTCAGCTCTTCACTACCCCCACCCGGCGCGTCGCCAAAAGAGCTAAACCAACTGGACACCACTGATTTATCCCGGTATTTTGCAATGTTAGCGGTATTTTGAACGTCATCGGTTGTTAACAACGGTGGCGTAGGAACCAATAACTTATGCAGGTCTAATGCAAATGTTATCTTGTTATTCTCGTCGTATGCTTTAGTATATGCAGCACCCAGGCCGAGGTCGGCGGGAATATAGTCTTTTTGTTTTGCGTCGGTAGTGTAGCCTATTTTAGTACCCAGATTTGATAAAACGGCGCCGTAACTAAAACCACTACCATCTTCACGGGGATTGGTATAATAAAGACTCACATCCGCTGCTACGGCGCTTCCCGGTTTATAGGTAGTTCCGGAAAAATCACCGTTGGCCAGGCTGGAATTAATATATCTTAAAGCGATTCCCAACCCAACTTTTTCCGACAGCTTTCGTGTGTAACCGGCATCAATTGAAAATTCTTTGGGATGATATCCCCTGATATCTTCACCTCTTTCATTGGTAAACTGAATATTACCAAGACTGAAATAACGAAGCGAGCCGGATATAGACTGCAGATCATCCAATTTATAATACCCTGCCATTGAAGCTAAATAAACATCATTCAACCCCAATTTTTTTAACCAGGGAGTATAAGTTAAACTCAGGGCAGCTTTAGTAGTGTTAAAAGGCGTTTTTGCAAGATTCCAGAAGCCTGAATTGGCATCAGGAAGGGTAGCAATACCTGTTTCTCCCATTCCACCTGCCCGTGCATCGGGAGAAATGCGTAAAAACGGAACTGCTGTGGTTACTACATTAATGGGCTGGGCTTTTACTGCTGTTAAAACTGTTAATAGCAATAAAACCGAAAAAAATCTAAAGGTCATTTGTTGCATCTGTATATTTTTTGTCTTTAAAGGTCTTCACCGCGAAAAGCAGTGTTTTGAAGTAAAACCAGATCAGCACAAATAGTGCTAAAGCAAATGCTGTCTGGCAGATTCGTAAAGGTATCATTTTAAACAAATAACTCCCAAGAGCTACAGGGGGATACAGAATATATTTACTACAGTACCATCATTTTACCCGCTTTTTCAACCATTGTACCATTTTTACTGATAACCCTTAGCCGGTAAATATATATTCCACTAAGAATATGAGAACCAGAATCACTATTAACATCCCATTCAATGTCACTTGAACGATTAGCCCCGGTATTTATTGTTCGTTTAACAGATTTTAAAAGCCTGCCTGATAGCGTATATATGTTAATCAACACATCCACATCCTGTGCATCAAGATTATGTTCGAAACGAAAAGTGGTTTTAGAATTAAATGGATTGGGGAAATTAAATACACGATAGATGGAGAAAGCTTTTCCTGCAACCCTGAATGTAATAGTAACTTCATTTGAATTATTTACCCCATCCCAGGCTTTTATCTTTAAAGTATGAATGCCTTCTTCAGAAACGGGCAAAGGAAATTGTATGGTACCTGCCTGATAACTGTTTAAAGCAGGTTCGAAAAAACTATTTAGACTGAAAGCTTTTTTTGGGTCATCATCTATCAACACGGTAATATCATGGCCGATGCCGGTACCCAAAATATTGATGCCCGAAGTATCACTGAGCTTTAAAAGCAACAAAGGGTTGGGGCCGGTGGTGCCACCATCAATAAATTTTTCATCATTTAAAAAAGCATTGATTGCAGGCCCCTGCACATCAGCAATCGTACCCTGGGAGCCGCCTATGATAAAACCGGTAAAGCTTCCGTTAGCATCGGTTTCGCCATTATCAGCATAATAACTGATTTTTCCATTGCCGAATATGTAATTAATATCTTTCGGCACAACAAAGTTGAAAGAGAAGCGCCCGTTTTTTACATCGGTTTTACCTTTAAAAACGATGTTTTCCTGTATTGCAAAGTTCTCTTTCAGGCTTTCCGGATCGTTACTTCGGGTGGTAGCTGTCTGTGCTTTATCGTAAACAGAGGTATAAACAGTTCCATTAAAATTGTTTAAAGTAGTTCCGTTATTGTCCACTACCGAACCGTTAATGGTGTATTGTTTTAGAGCTTTTAAAGTGTCGGCTTTTGCTGATACCGTTACACCATTGATAGCATCTGTCTGGATACGGTTGCGGGGGAAGGCAATAGTTAAAGCCGGATCGCCCAGCAAAGTAAATTTGAGATTATTGATAACGTCGCCGCCGGATTGATACGTGATATTTTTAGCTTTTTTTATAGCATCGCCGAGGTTAAGATAGCTACCATCGGGGTTAGGGTGAAGCAGGGTTTGGATATAATTACGGTTCATGATCCGGTTGCTAAAGGCAAATACCAGCCTGGTGGTAGTCATTAACGCAATAGCGCCGGTTTTAGGTCTTAATAAAATATTTTCACCCAAAGAATTAATGGTAAAATTATCGTAGGGAGCAAAATCACAGGTTGCTGTAATGAACAGGGGCAGTTTGTCGGGGTTATTCCAGGAGTTGACGATGTCCTGGTCGAGGATCACTTCTTCTGCCAGCCTTCTGAAGCCTCCATGGCCGTTGTAGTTCCAAATCAGCGTTCCATTTTGAATCTGGTCATTAATCACCTGGTTCACGGCCGGATAGCGGCTACCGGATGAATTGCTTTCTTCCTGGTAAGCATCGAGGTAAATCTTATGCTGATCAAATACCGGGTTAGTGCCGGCGGCGGTAGCGGTAATGATTTCAGCATCGGCAAAATGCAGGTTAAAATCTTCATCATCTGCAATAAAATCCAACTGATTCCGCCAGGGACCTAAACTTTTCGGACTGGTATAGTTAATAACCTTATCTACGTACCACCTGGCTTCATCCAAAGTTTTTGCCGGAATTCTCCCGATGCCTATATCCAGCAGGTTACCAGATGCTGCGTTGATATCTTCATTATCATCGAGAAAGCCAAAATAATCATCTGAAACAAAGCTGGCTAGCGGGTCCAGTGAATTCCTGCTTTCAAAAGCAGGAACGTAGTTGGTATTACCGGGTGAACGGTCTTTATAATCAAATGAAGCATCTCCGAATAATAGCAGGTATTTAGGGCGTTTGGTGGTATCCGTTCCTGCCTTGTCGTAATACATTTTTACGAAATCCCTTATAGCAGTAGGATCAGGCGAGCCGGAGGCAAATTCGTTGTAAACCTGGCCGGCAGTTACCACATGTACTTTCATATGTTCCCTGCTGATATGATAGTCAGCCAGTCTTTGGGCCTGCTGCATGATGGAAGGATAAGTGATGATCAGTAAATCGGCAGCGGGAGCCGCATGCAAGTCCTGATTTTCCACTTTTCCTGAAAATAAGGGCGACAAAAAACCGGTAGTATTAAAGGCAATGTATTCACGAAGGGAACTGCAATCGCTTACAAATTTTAATGAAGTTCCTTCAACAACAGGTTTTATTTGAAAAGCGGTAACAGGGTCTGTAATATCCCATACCTGCGTACCGGTAGCAGCCGCCTGCACGATAAATTCACCTGTATTACCAGTGCCAACACTATTCCAATCACGAAACAATAACTGGTTAGCACCTTCAAGACTGATCGTTTTCCTGGAGAACAATTCAAACCAGTTTAACCATCCCTGGGCTCCCTCACCCGCTGCCTCATATGTATAGGAAACCGACAAAGTTGCCGACGGAGCAAATGATCCGCTGACCTGGGAACTTATGGCAAATATGTCCTGGTTACTGGAGCCAACACCTGAAATATCCTGTAGCACAGCCTGTGTGTTATTTATGTTTACTACAAAACGGCTGTCTTTATTAACAGAGCGGGCTATACAGTTTGATACAATCGTGCCCGGATCTGAAAGGTGTAAATTGTAGGGAACCGTAAAGTTTCGTGTAAGTAATTTACCGGGGGCTTTTGTAAATTCTTCTCCATACCATTCTTTACCGCTGTTTAAGAAATTTATGGTATCGAGTTCATGATAATAGCGGTCATTAAAAGACGTAATCTTAACAGAGGGCGCTGAAATGTTGGTGATGGTTGCAATTCTTTTACCCGTTCCCCCAATAGTAATAAAATAAAATGACTGGTTGGCGTATAAATTTTTTTGGTGCTTAAATCGTTGGTTAGAAGAATCTTTTAACCACGAATCCGGCCCCGGAGCGTAAAAAAGAAAATAATCCGCGCCATTGAAAATTCCATCTCCGCCATCGTTTACCTGTATGGCATTTTCCTGCAAATCATCTGCAACCGTACCGGAACAATTTTCGGGAAGCATTCCCCCGCCATTTCCAAATAGCCTGATGGAGGCGGACGCAAGATTGCTGGTATTGATCCCTAATTTGTTAAGAAAGTCAGGATCTATTTTATAAATGCCCGCCTCCCTGGTAGCAATTTTGAACCAGTTACCTGTTGAGAGCACCGAGGAAGCACTGTAATGTCGCTGGCCATACCCGCCGCATACCAGTAATACACCAAAAAAAATAAAACAAAATCGCCGCATACTTATTCTTCCCTTCAAAAATAGAATAAGCTACCGGTTTGCCAATAGAAAATAAAAAGTTAAATAGCTTTCACAAGGGATCTTTTACAATCACCTAACCATTTTACCCTTAAGTAATATACATGAAAGTGCCTATCTTCGTTAACAATTGTTTATACCACTGGTTAAACAATATTTATACCTGTATCTCGTTATATTATTCTAAAAAACCGGCTCAAATGGCATATAAAATGAACTGGAAAACTATCTTAGTATTAGTATTCTGCACTGCAACCGTATCATCCTGTAAAATTTTTAACAAAAAGAAAGAGCATTCAGAAGCAACAGGATGGAATTACAATGATAAAACCCAGGGAGGTTATCAGGTTGCCCGCGAAAAAGAACAAAGAACCGGCCCCGGGCTTGTATTTGTTCAGGGTGGAACCTTCACCATGGGTGCAACACAGGAAGATGTTATGAACGACTGGAATAACATCCCGCGGCGTGTTACCGTAAACTCATTTTATATTGATAAATCTGAAGTGGCAAATATTCACTACCGTGAGTATCTGTACTGGATAAACAATATATTTGATGGCGATGAATATCAAAACGTTCGTGATGCTGCACTTCCCGACACATTAGTATGGAGAAGTGAACTTGCAGACAATGAGCCAATGGTTGAATATTATTTTCGCCATCCTTCCTATAACTATTACCCCGTTGTAGGCGTTACATGGAAACAAGCCAATGATTTCTGTATCTGGAGAACAGACCGTGTTAATGAACTGGAACTGCAGAAAAGAGGGTTTACCAATGAGAAATCTCTAACAAACCAAACCGGCCTTGGTGCAGAGCACTTTGAAACCAAGTCTTACCTATTGGGAGAATTTTCACCAACGCCTGGTAAGATGGCCCGTTCTAAAAATAATCCGCTTAAGAATCCAAACGGCACTCCGAGAAGCCAGATAACTTTTGAAGATGGCATACTTTTTCCAAACTACCGTCTGCCAACAGAAGCCGAATGGGAATATGCAGCGTTAGGATTGGTAAATCAAAATCCCCAGCCTAGCAAAAAAGAAGGTGGACGTGGTGAAGAACTGCTTACTAATAAACAGGTTTACTCGTGGGGACAGAATGTAAATGGCCTGCGTGATTCAAGAAAAGGTAGCTGGCAGGGTACATTTCTTGCCAACTTTAAACGTGGTGCCGGTGATAACATGGGTGTTGCAGGCGGTCTGAATGACCGTGCAGTATATACCTCTCCTGTAGGTACGTTTTTTCCAAACGGATTTGGATTGTATAATATGTCGGGTAATGTGAATGAGTGGGTAGGAGATGTTTACCGTCCTTTATCTCCGGTGGATGTGGATGATGTAGCTCCCTTTCGTGGTAACAAATTTACTGTGGTAGATCGTTCCAGCGGTAAAGCCGAACTGGACAGTTTAGGAAGAATAAAAATGAGAGATGTTACCGACGAAGAAAGCAAAAATCGCAGAAACTATCAAAAAGGAAATGTAATCAACTACCTGGATGGTGATTCATCCTTACAGGGTGTTAGTTATGGATATGGAATTACGACTTTGATCAGCGATCATTCAAGGGTTATCAAAGGTGGTAGCTGGAATGACAGGGCATACTGGCTTAGTCCTGGTACAAGGCGCTTTATGGAAGAAGATGTATCCAGTAGCACAGTAGGTTTCCGTTGTGCAATGCCACGTGTTGGCAGTCCTGAAGGTAATGGCAGGAAGACAGGTATTAACTACAAAGCAAGAAGACAGAATTCGAGGAAGCAATAATTAAAATAATTGTATAAATTCTTAAAGGCCATCCGCAAGGGTGGCCTTTTTTGAAGCAGGATTCTCAGGATTAGAGATAATTTTCAAATTTCTATGCAAGATTCTGAAAATTATTTTTAATCCTGAGCATCCTGCTTCAAAAAGACTCTTCGGCAGCTTGAATGATTTTTCTACTTTTGAAAGATGAACATAGAGCAACTGTACGAGCTGTTCCTCAAACATCCATCTGTAAGAACCGATACCCGCAAGCTGGCACCCGGCGATCTCTTTTTTGCTTTGAAAGGGCCTACTTTTAATGGTAATGCTTTTGCCCAAAAAGCTATCACCGATGGCGCCGCTTACTCAATTATTGATGAGCCGGAATATCAATTGCCTCAACAAACCATCCTCGTTGAAGATGTACTTGCAACATTGCAGGAACTGGCCAAATTTCACAGAACTACTTTCAGCATCCCCTTTTTAGCCATAACAGGAAGTAACGGTAAAACCACCACAAAAGAATTGATTCATGCGGTGCTATCGGCTAAATTTAAGACGTATACCACTGAGGGAAATTTGAACAATCATATCGGTATTCCTCTTACGCTGCTGAAGATAAAAAAAGATGCTGAAATAGCCGTGATAGAAATGGGCGCCAATCATCTTAAAGAGATCGAAAGCTACTGCCGGTATGCGCTTCCTACACATGGCATTATCACCAATAGCGGCAAGGCGCACCTCGAAGGGTTTGGAAGTGTAGAAGGCGTAAGAAAAGGCAAAGGAGAATTGTTTGATTTTCTTCGGGAACACCAGGGAACTGCATTTGTGATGTGGGATTACGATTACCTGAGAGAAATGAGCAAAGGCATTGCTGATATCAAAAAATATGGAAGTGCTGATGCAGACATCATCGGATTCATCAGGCAAAGTGATCCTTTTCTGGAGGTAGGAATCAGTGAAGGCGCTGATATAAATAGCATACAAACACAGCTTGTTGGAGCTTATAACTTTCCGAATGTTTTGGCCGCAGTTACTATCGGCAAATATTTTAATGTTCCTGATAAGTCAATTAAAGATTCCATAGAAGGATATGTTCCTTCAAACAGCAGGTCGCAATTGATTGATAAAGATTCCAACAAAATTATATTGGATGCTTATAATGCTAATCCAAGCAGTATGAAATCTGCCATAGAGAATTTTATGCAGATGCAGGGAACTGAAAAGATACTGGTATTGGGCGCCATGGCTGAACTGGGCGATGATAGTATTGATGAGCATCGGTCGGTTATTGAGCTAATCGGTCAGTATCCCTGGAAGAACGTGGTGTTAGTGGGTGGAGATTTTTTAAAAATCCCTCATTCCTATACTTCATTCAGCAATGCTGTAGAAGCTGCAAAATGGTACCGTCAGCAACAGTTCACCAACAGCCAGGTGTTGATTAAAGGATCAAGGAGTTCTCAGATGGAAAGGATACTGGAATAGCCTGGTAATTACATCCATAATACGGCATGGTAATCATTTGTTTTTATCTAACTTTACGACAAAAGGAGGGAGTATGTCTGATAAAAAAAAGAACCCGGGTTATCTGTTAAGCGTTTTAACCAACAAATGCCCCCGATGCCGTGAGGGACACCTGTATACTTTCTCAAATCCCTATAAGCTTAACACGATAACCAAGATGAATGTAACATGCCCGGTATGCGGACAACCCAGTGAAATTGAAGTGGGCTTTTATTATGGAACCAGTTATGTGAGTTATGTTTTGGCCCTCGTACTTTGTGTTATTTCATTCATCGTCTGGTGGCTGATCATAGGCTTCTCTTTTGAAGATAACCGCTTTTTCTGGTGGATGGGTTTTAACGGGGTTCTGCTGATTGCAATGCAACCTATTTTAATGCGGCTTTCCAGAACTTTATGGCTTTCCTGGTTTGTGAAGTATGATCCGGATTGGAAAGAACATGAGGTAAAAAAGGAAACGCTGGAAAGAATCGTTCCAGAGCAAATGGGCAACTGGTAATACCTTAGATTAAGTTTCGTTAGTACTTCACGATATATCTTAAATGAATTTTACTCAACGTGTAAAAGCTACTATAAATTTTAAGTTCAGCTTCTTAAAACGTTCCTTTGGTAATAACAGCTTTCGCTTGCTGGATGTAGGCGCCGGTAATCACTCCGCTTCCCGTATACAATCCATTTTTCCTGCCTGTTTATATTATGGATTAGACATGGACAAATCGTATAATAATGGCGAACAAGATTTCAGGGTGATGAAAGATTTCTATGAACTTGATTTAACTGCATTGAATTATTCAATAATTCCGGATAACTTTTTTGATGGAATATGGATGGCGCATGTTATTGAGCACCTGTATAATGGTGATGAAGTAGTAAGTAAACTGCTGGAAAAATTACAACCTGGCGGATACTTTTATATTGAGTATCCCGGAAAGAAAAGCACTACCCTTCCCTCTATGCATGGCTCTTTAAACTTTTATGATGATGCTTCGCATGTGCGTATTTACTCTGTTGAAGAACTTACTGCAGTTTTCAAGCGCAACAATTGTACAGTGTTAAAAAGCGGCACTCGCAGGAATTGGTACTACATAGCTGGTATGCCGGTGAAAATCGTTGCATCTTTAATCAAAAGAAAAAAGCTCCAGGGAAATATTTTCTGGGATCTTTTAGGTTTCGCGGAGTTTCTGTATGTGAAGAAGAATGGGCAACAATTAACGTTATCGCCCTAACCTAAACCTATAAGGTTTAAATTGCCACGTCTTACACCACGAGTTCAACCTTATAGGTTTAAAAGCAGGGTCTAACCAGTTGTCAGCGATAAGACCGAACTGTTAATGGTTCCATTGTAGGCAAGACCGTGAATTTAGACCTATAAGGTTGAACTCGTGGTGTAAGACCCAACCAATTTAAACCAGCGAAGCGAATGAGCTTCGCTAGGTCAAGCTTCTCCATCAAATCCTTCTTGCCGTATTAATCACGTTCACTCCGTTGAACCTTGTTGTTGCGCAACCGTGCGACACGGCACTTGCCTGCGAAGGCTGACCCTTGCCATCTGAAAATGTTCCACCCAACCGGTAATCATTTTTATCGCAGGTGGCGGCCAGTGAGTTCCAGAACTCCTGGGTATTAGATTGATAGGCTGCGTCTTTTATCATGCCTGCGATTTTACCGTTCTTTATTTCATAACAAAGCTGTCCGCTGAACTGAAAATTATAGCGCTGCTGATCTATCGAATAAGAATTCCTTCCAAAAAAATAAAGTCCCTTTTCAACATTTTTAATGAGGTCGGGTGCACTTAACGTGCCGGTACCTGGTTGTAACGATACATTGGGCATGCGTTGAAACTGAACGCTGTCCCAGCTATCGGCGTAACAGCATCCCTGCGATTCTTTTAAGCCAATTAAATGCGCCTGGTCGCGGATAGCCTGGTAGTTTACCAGGATTCCATCTTTAATAATATCCCAGCTTTTGCAGGCAACACCTTCGTCGTCATACCCCACAGCGCCTAATGAACCCGGCTGCAATTTATCACCGACAATATTCACCAGCTTGTTACCGAAATTGAATTTCTTGGTGCGCCATTTGTCAAGGGTTAAAAAGCTGGTACCTGCATAATTGGCTTCATATCCCAATACGCGGTCGAGTTCCGTAGGATGGCCTACTGACTCGTGAATGGTGAGAAACAAATGAGTAGGGTCGAGTATGAGATCATATTTACCAGGTTGTACCGAAGTTGCTTTCAGCTTTTCATTCAGTTGCAGCGTGGCAGTTTTCACATCTTCCTGCATGTTATACCGCTTTTTGTACAGTGTAAATATACCGTTCAGTTCTTCTTTTTTATCCGGCAGCAGGTATTCATAACCCATACCCATAGGTGCACTTAATGCATTACGCGTTTGCACATCACCAGACTGGGGATCAATCTTTGTTACCGTGAAAGTAGGCCATATCCGATGTATGTCCTGATCGATGTAAGAGCCGTCTGTGGATGCAAAGTATTTTTGTTCATTAACCTGAAACAAAGAGGAGTTGGCAAACTTCGCTCCGTTATGTAAGGCTATGGCGTTTACGGATAGCAGTAAGTCTATTTTATCTTTGATAGGAACTTCAAAAGCATTTTTCTCTATAGGTGTTTTCCAGCTTACGGTTCCATATCCTTTTTGAGGCGCCAGTTGAACAGGCTCTGTCTGAAGCGTAGCATTTACCATGGCAACGCGAACGGCAAGTTCGGCGGTTTTTGCAATGTTCTCCGGAGTGAGGTTATCAGTAGATGCAAAACCCCAGCATCCCTTTGCAATAACACGAATACCCATTCCATAAGATTCTGTGTTGGCAATGTTCTGCACCTTGTTTTCACGGGTAGTAAGAAACTGGTTAAGATAGCGGCCAATTCTTACGTCGGCGTATTTAGCTCCTTTACTTACGGCAGCGTTAAGGGCGATATCTGCCAATTTCTTTTTTAAAGCGGTATCAACAGGCGTCAGCGCCTGTTCAACGCTTACCGGCTTACCAAAAACAGGAATGTTTGGCATAAACGCAGCTCCAGCAGCCATTCCGGCTATGTGTAGGAAATCTTTTCTTTTCATTGTCGGGGGATCAGGTATGGGGTATGGGGTATGAGGTAGAAATTTTTAAGTCATAGTAGGTTATGTTGTTAGTTATCAAACAGAATTTAAATTACAAAAATATAAGTCGCAATAATTGTGAAGTGTCTTTGTCGTGCAAAAAGTGGTTACCTCATACCTGGCTAAACTGCATCCGATAAACTCGAAAACGTAAAATCCTTAATCCTCATTGGTGGAACAATCATGTTGCCGGTTCTTTCAGCTTTACCCAGCTCTTCCACGTTATTCAGCATTATTATCGGACTTTCGTTGAACCTGAAATTTTTAACCGGGTACTGGATCTTTCCGTTTTCAATGTAAAAAGTACCGTCACGTGTAAGGCCGGTAAGCAGCAGCGTTTGCGGATCAACCATACGGATATACCAGAACCTGGTAACGAGTACTCCCCTGGCAGTGTTTTTAATCAGGTCTTCCAGCGAAGCCGTTCCGCCTTCCATGATCATCCTGAAGGAAGGAGGTGTGGCAGTAACATTCTTTTGCTGAGCCCAGTACCTGGAGTAGCTGAGATTACTTACTTTGCCTTTGTCTACCCACACGGTTTTTTGCATAGGACGTCCATCACCGCTCCACGTTCTTGAAGGTAATTCGGCATGGAACGGATCGGAATAAATGGTTACTTTTTCATCAAACATTGGCTCGCCTACGCGGGTACCACCACCTTTCCTGCTCATAAAGCTGCGGCCTTCGTCTGCGCTACGCGCATCAAATCCTCTGAACATATTTGATAATATATCGCTGGCGGCAGTCGGTTCCAGTATCACAGTATATTTTCCGGGTTCTATTGCTCTTGCTCCCGCTGAACTGTTGGCTTTAGCTGCGGCCCCTTTTGTGAGCGCAAGCGCATCGAGTTTATTTACATCGTTGTAAGACCGCTCAGCGTACCCTGAACCGGTACCCGCCCGATTTCTAAGGGTTACTGAAAAGGAAATATCGGTATCGCGGTTATAAGCATACAATCCTTTGGAATTCATCATCGCCTCAAAGCTCGTGGCATTTTGCAGAAAACCCGCTGCTTCAAGGTTGCCTTCTCTTGCAACAGTGAGGCTTTTTAAAACATCTTCCGCACGTTTTTCGGGAGTAATAGCGGCGGTATCCTTAATGTAGCCCAACGATTCCGGGTAAGATTGATTTTCCATCAATGGTATGTATTCAGGATTCTCCGGCGCAAGTCTGGCCAGCTCTTCAGCCCTGCGAACCACTTTTTCGAGTGAAGCATCATCAAACTCATTGATGGTGGTAGAACCCGTTTTCTTACCAAAACTCGAATTAACCGCAAGAGACATGTTACTTGACTGCCCGGCGGTAGAAACCGTATTTCTTGCATACCGTATATTTCCACCTTCAGAACCGCTAAGGCTAACTTCACATTCGTCTGCCTTTGAGAGTTGAAGTGTTTTTTTTAGAATCTGTTCCGCTTCTGTTTTTGTTAGTATCGGCATGAGAAATGATTAATGATTAACGGTTAGATGCTGTATCATAGATTTCGGATTTTTAAGGACATTTTCCGTTAATAATTAATCATTAATAATTAATCATTCACCTCATGCCTGACTACACAGCATCGGACAGTGAAGTAAATGTAAAGTCCCTGATCTTCATTGGCGGCACCAGTGCGCTGCGGTACGATTCTACATTGATGCTTCGCTCTGTTTTACCCAGGGTTTCTACGTTATTGAGCATAATTATCGGACTTTCATTAAAACGGAAATTTTTAACCGGGAACTTTATTTCACCGTTCTCGATGTAAAAAGTACCGTCGCGTGTAAGGCCCGTAAGCAGTAATGTTTGTGCATCCACCATACGGATGTACCAGAGCCGGGAAACCAGAATTCCTTTTTCAGTGCTTTTGATAAGGTCTTCTATGGAGGCAGTTCCACCTTCCATGATGATATTGCCCGGAAAAGGCACCGGCTTTACATTCTTCTTCTGAGCCCAGTATTGAGAATAGGTAAGATTTTTAACCACACCTTTTTCTATCCAGTTTATTTTTTCCAGCGGCTGTCCGTCGCGGCTCCAGGTGGAAGATGGTAGTTCGGGATTGAAAGGATCCGAATAAATCGTTACTTTTTCATCCACCAGCTTTTCACCCAAACGCGTACCACCACCGGGTTTGCTCATAAAGCTCCTGCCTTCATCTGCCTGTCTTGCATCAAAGCCAAAAAACATATTGCCCAGCATGTAAGTAGCTGCTACAGGTTCCAGTATCACAGTATACTTTCCCGGCTCAATTGCCCTTGCCGTGGCGGAACCATTCGCCTTCATCGCTGCTATTTTGGTAGCACTTAACGTGTCGAGTTTGGTAACATCGTTAAAACCCCTTGCTGCATAACCGGAGCCGGTACCGGCTTCATTGCGGGTAGTTATTGTGAAGATTACATCGGTATCTTTATTATATGCAAACAAGCCCTTTGAATTGGCTATTGCGTTAAAACCTGTTGTGTTTTCAAGGTAACCTGCCGCTTCCAGCTTTGCTTCTTTTGCAGCATTGATGCTTTTAGCAACAGCATCTGCACGGCTGTCTGGGGTCATAGCCGCCGTGGCCTGTACATAGGTTATCGAATCTTTAAAAGTCTGCGGCCCGTTCTGGGGCATGTGTTCCGGATTTTCCGGTGCCAGTTGCGCAAGTTCTTCCGACATTCTTACTACTTTTTCGAGCGACTTGTCATCAAATTCATTGATGGTTGCGCTACCGGTTTTTTTTCCAAACGTAGAACTAACGGACAGTCCTAACGTACTGATATCGCCTGAAGTGGAGATAGCGTTGCGTGCATACCGAATGTTGCCACCCTCTGAGCCGCTTAAGCCTGCCTCACACTCATCTGCTTTTGAAAAAGCAATCACCTTTTTTAACAGCGCCTCTGCTTCGTCCTTTGATAATATTGCCATAATAAATTACTTAAATTTTTCTTGCTGTATTAATAACATTTACTCCATTGAAACGGGTAGTGGAACTTCCATGAGATACTGCATTAGACTGGCCGGGTTGTCCCTTACCGTCGTTGAAAGCTCCCCCCAAACGGTAATCACTTTGATCTGCTACAGCTACGCAGGAATTCCAAAACTCCTGTGTGTTTGCCTGGTAAGCCACATCTTTAAGCATGCCTGTAATTTTACCATTTTTAATCTCATAAAAAGTTTGTCCGCCAAACTGGAAGTTATAACGCTGCTGATCAATCGAAAAAGATCCGTCGCCGATGATGTAAATGCCCTTTTCAACATTTTTTATCATATCATCCACGCTCAGTTTATTTTTTCCCGGTTGAAGCGATACGTTAGGCATACGTTGAAACTGCACGTCGTTCCAGCTTTGTGCATAACAGCATCCCTGCGATTCTTTCAACCCGATGATATGTGCCTGGTCGCGGATGGCCTGGAAATTAACAAGTATCCCGTTTTTGATGATATCCCATTGTTTGGTTTTCACGCCTTCATCATCATAACCAACGGCTCCTAATGAACCAGGCTGTAATTTGTCAGCAACAATGTTTACATTCTCACTGCCGAATTTAAATGTCTTTGATTTCCACTTGTCCAGTGTAAGAAAGCTGGTACCTGCGTAGTTGGCTTCGTATCCTAACACGCGATCCAGTTCAGTGGGATGCGCTACGGATTCATGAATGGTGAGCCATAAATGAGAGGGATCAAGAACAAGATCGTACTTCCCGGGTTCAACAGTTTTAGCCAGTAGTTTTTCTGCAACATCTTTAGTGGCAGCTTTTACATCTTCCAGCATATCGTACCTGTTTTTATAACGTGTAACAATACCCGTTACTTTATCAGCAGGTGTTGCGCTCAGGTATTCAAAGCCCATACCTACGGGCGAGCTGAGCGATTTTCTCGTTTCAAATTTACCCGAAGCCTTATTAATACCGGTTACCGTAAATGTAGGGTACAGCCTGTGAATGTCCTGATCGATATAGGAACCATCAGTAGAAGCAAAATACTTTTGTTCGTTGATAGAAAAAATCAAGGAATTTACAAAGCTGGCTCCGCCCGACATGGCAGCTGCATTTACAGAAAGCAGCAGATCTACTTTTTCCTTTACCGGAATCTCAAAAGCATTTTTAATAATAGGTGTTTTCCAGCTTACCTCGCCATAGCCTGTTTGAGGGGCAAGCTGCACGGGTGTTGACTGCACTTTTGAATTTGCCTTTGCAACAGCTACCGCACGCTCCGCAGTTTTTGCAATTTCTTCTTTGGTAACATTGTTGGAAGCGGCAAAGCCCCAGCAACCGTTTGCAATCACTCTTATTCCTACACCGTAAGATTCGGAATTGGCAATATTCTGAACACGCGTTTCTCGGGTTATGATAGCCTGGTTGAGGTACCTGCCAATACGTACGTCGGCATAAGTAGCACCTTTAGAACGTGCCGTGTTCAGCGCAACATCTGCAAGCTGTTTCTTTTCTCCTGCAGCCATGCCGTCATTTAAGAATGCCGATGGATCGACCGGGTTGCCAAATGACATATCGGGGAGTACCAGGGCTCCCAGTCCCATTGCCCCTAATTGAAGAAAGTCTTTTCTTTTCAAAATATTGTCCTCCTTGATTTTTAAAGCCCTGGTTAGGGGTTGAATAGTTAAAAAGCTGTTGGCATTTTACAGGCAAGATCGTTGAAGATATGGTAGTATCACCTGCTAGCCGTCCGGTGCTTTTTTTAACCACGGAGGAAGAGCCGAGGTAGCACGGAGGTCCACGGAGAAGGTTCCTCCGTGGACCTCCGTACTACCTCGGCTCTTCCTCCGTGGTTAAAAAAAACTTACACTACCATACAGGAAACCATTGGTTGTTATAAGAACAACCGGCAATCTATTCAATTTATTCAAACATCTATCCAACATCATTATATTTTTTTTATCCCTATCAATACGGTATTATGAGCTTGATTTATTACGTTGATTCAGAAAATCCCTAAGCGCCTGATCTAATGGCTGATCCGTGCTAATCATGCGGTAAAAGATTTTTCTATCCAGCAACTGCAAACGTAAGGCGGTTAAATATTCCTGCATGCGCTGCTGGTAAAATTTGCGTGACTGACCGCTGTCTATCCTGATGGTTTCGCCTGTTTCCAGGTCTTCAAGCGAAGTGTACCCTTTATAATCAAGCTCCAGCTCATTTTTGGCGAGCAGGTGAAACACAATGATCTCATGCTTCAGCGTACCCAGTGAATCAAGCAGCTTAAGAATTTCAGCGTCCTGCTGGTAAAAGTCGGTAATAAAAATCAGCAGTTCTCTTTTTTGTGAGCCGGTGAATATTTCTTTATACCGCACCGGCTCTGTAAACTTTCCCAGGGGTTGAATACTTTCCAGTTGGTAGAATATCCGTGAAAGGTGCTGATGATCCTGTTTCGACGGAAGCATATACAGGCTACCGTTAGAGAAAATATTCAGTCCAACGGCATCGCCGTATAAATTTGCAAGGTATGCCAACGATGCTGCGATCAGTTTTGCATATTCGATCTTTTTAAAATCGCCATCGCTGTGATCCATTGAAGCACTGGCATCAATTAATAATTTAACTGAAATACTGGTTTCAATTTCAGACTCGCGGATATAATACCTGTCTGAGCGGGCATACATTTTCCAGTCGAGCCAGCGCAGGTCATCACCCGGCTGGTAGCTGCGAAACTGGCTGAATTCCAGTCCGGGCCCTTTGATGGAACTTTTGTTGATACCGGCAAGGAAACCGTCCACCATAGTTTTAGCCATCAAAGACAGGTCTTTGATAGACATTAAAACTTTGGGGTCCAGCAAGCGGCTCATTATGATAATACAGTTTTTGCCCGCTCCGTTAGTTTAATAAGTTCTGCCGTTACCATATCTGAAGTAACGTTTTCAGCTTCCGCTTTAAAGTTCATCAATATCCTGTGACGTAAACAAGGGTAAGCCATTGCGTGGATATCTTCCATAATTACGGCATACCGGCCTTTGAATAAGGCACGTGCTTTAGCAGTTAGTATCAGAGCCTGTCCGGCACGGGGACCGGCTCCCCACCGCACCCACTCTTTTACATAATTTACAGTGCTCGTATCAGGTCTTGTAGACCTGATTAATCTGCTGATCCATTCCACCAGGTCTTCATTGATCGTTACGTCACGCACCATGCTTTGCATTTGCTGAATTTCACTGGCGCCTATCACAGGTTGCACAGTAACTTTCTTTGTGCCGGTAGTGCTGTTAAGAATTGCAATTTCTTCCGTAGCAGTGGGATAACCAATCTTAACATACAACAGGAACCGGTCAAGCTGTGCTTCGGGAAGCGGGTAAGTGCCGGCCTGTTCGATAGGATTCTGAGTTGCCATGATGAAAAATGGCCTGTCAAGAGGATATGTTTGCCCGGCATAGGTTACTTCAAATTCCTGCATAGCTTCCAGGAGCGCCGATTGTGTTTTAGGCGGGGTGCGATTGATTTCATCTGCCAGAACGATATGGGCGAACAAAGGGCCCTTGTTGAACTTAAAGAATCGTTTGCCGGTAACGTGATCCTCTTCCAGGATTTCCGTTCCTACAATATCTGTAGGCATCAGATCGGGGGTAAATTGTATCCTGCGAAAAGACAGGCTTAAAGCCTGGGCGATGGTCCTCACCATGAGCGTTTTAGCAAGGCCTGGTACGCCTTCAAGCAGGCAATGGCCGCCTGCCAGCAATGCAACAAGAATTTCATCGAGTACCTCATCCTGCCCCACGATGATTTTCTGGATCTCCTTTTTTAACAAAGGTAATTTTGCTAATAAATTTATTATTGTATCTTCTGAGCTACCCAAATTATTGCTATTTAGTTAATACCTGCTGTTATGCTCTATTAAGTTAAAAATAAAGATATCACTTAAAGCAACCGCTAAATTCACTAAATTTTCAAAATAAAGCCTCAAATTGAAAATTATGGGCAAATAAATAATAAATTGACGGCGAATGATTAGAGACAAGTTCACATTTAATCGGCTGCGATATGTTTCGTGCGACTGGGATACCGATCAGCGAATGCCTTCCAATATTTTGAATTCATTGCTGGAATACACTTCCATCCCGATAAACATGCAGGAAAAAGTGACCGATCTGGGAAGTAATGACATCTTTCTTTATCCTTTCAGCTATCTAAGCGGACATAAACTGGTTCAGTTTAACTCAGTTGAAAAAAACAATTTTAAAAAATACGTTCAGAACGGAGGATTTGTTTTTGTAGACGATTGCAACCATGATATTGACGGACTGTTTGCAAGATCCTTCGAAGCGCAGATGACGGCAATCTTTGGCGCAACCGCTTTGAAAAAGATCCCTAACAACCATGCCCTCTACCATTCTTTTTTCAGTTTTGAGAAAGGACCACCCACCACTTCCTTCGAATTAAACGGCTGGGGCGACGACCTGGTGCATGATTATTTAAAAGCTATTGAAATAAAAGGAAGGATAGGATTGCTCTACAGTAATAAAGATTATGGCTGTGAGTGGGATTATGATTTTAGGAACAAACGGTTTCTTGCCGAGGATAACACCAAGTTCGGGGTGAATATTATTTTGTACGCAATGGGGTGAGGGTTGTCAGGTAGCTGACGGCTTAACGCCGTCATCAGGTATGGGGTATGAGGTATGAGGGTAAAACCCCGAAGGGGTGTAATGATTATAGAAAATGATAAGCCCCAGACGCGAACCCCGAAGGGGCAAAGTCATTTAGTTTAAGGTTTTGAGTCGCGGCTTTCAGGGTCCCCTCCTTTTCAAGTCTACCGTTAGACAAAAGTATTAGAGGACGATGTGAAATGGGAGGTTCCGGTTCCCCTCCTTTTCAAGGAGGGGAACCTGGCACCCAGAACATGCTGCTCCAAATCCTTAACTAAATGACATTGCCCGAAGGGGTGACATGATTGATTCGCGCAAAGAATCATGTCACCCCTTCAGGGTTTTACCTCATACCCCATACCTCATACCCCATACCTGCCACTACTATACCAGCTTAAACGCCTGCCGGGCCAGCAACTTCCATTTGCCCTGCTGCTTTTGCCAGATTAGCAACACGCCGATTCTTGCAG
>CAXTDO010000009.1:0-24550 GCA_964242315.1 uncultured Flavihumibacter sp. | reverse complement strand
CTACTGAGCTTCCTGAAGAAGGTACCCGCGATTTGCAAGCTGGGCGACCTGAACAAGATCCATGCAAGCGCAACAAGCATAAAAGTAAGCAGTATCTGGAAAAGCTGTAAAGAAAACGCATTGACTACCTCAATTTTGGCACGCTTCAAAACACGGTTTTTTAAATTTTCTCCTATAAGCAGCAAGCCATGCATGCCACCCCATACGATAAATGTCCACCTGGCTCCGTGCCATAACCCGCTGATCAGAAAAACAACTGCAATATTAAGATAGGTACGGGATAATGAAACTCTGCTACCACCCATCGGAATGTACACATAATCACGGAACCAGCTTGATAACGAGATATGCCACCGGCTCCAGAATTCACTGACAGACGAAGCCATATAAGGCGTATTAAAATTCTTCACAAGCGTAAAGCCCATTGTTTTAGCTGCACCGATACCAATATCGGAATAACCGGAGAAATCGCAGTAGATCTGGAACGAGTACAGGATAACGGCTACCCATACCGTCTTGCCATTTTGTGTATATGGGGTGGCATACACGTAATCAACGATCCAGGCCAGCCTGTCGGCAATCACCACCTTTTTAAAGAAACCAAACGCCATCTGCATCAATCCGCTCTTCAGGTTCTCGAAACTATATACTATCGGTTTATGAAACTGCCATAATATATTTTGCGGCCGTTCAATGGGCCCTGCCACCAATTGGGGATAGAACATTACATACAATGCATAAATGCCAAAATGCTTTTCTGCTTTATAATTACCGCGGTATACTTCAATAGTATAGCTCATTGCCTGGAAGGTATGGAAGGAAAGCCCTATCGGTAACAGAATATTCAGGTAAGCGAATGGTGTGTGATGTCCCGACCAATTTAAGATGCCATCAAGCGACCTGTTGATAAAATTAAAGTACTTAAAGACGGCCAGCACGCCGACATTGGAAACCAGGCTGCAAATAAGCAGTAATTTCCGTTGCTTGTTGCTTTGTATTTTTTCAAGATAGATACCGGCAACATAATCGATAACAATTGTAAAGCCCAGTATCAGCAAATATTTGGGCACAAAGGCCATATAAAAATAACAACTCGCCATCAATAATAAAAACCATCGTTTTCTGTGAGAGGAAAACCAATATAGAAGGGTAATGATAACATAGAAGAATATGAACTGGAGGGAGTTGAAAAGCATGGGTGGTCTCTATGATTGTATACTTATTGACCAGTTATTGCATCAATATTATAAAAATAAACTTTTTCTATCCTGAACGACAATTTTATGATCCAGGATGGCCTATAATATGTGACTAATCTACTTTTAGAAGCGGTTACATTCGAAGCCTGGAACCCTCATAGGCACAGGCGTCAACAGGGTCAAAATTAATTCAGGCAACGAAATTGATTCATTGCAGTTCTTATGCTTTTAAAATTTACTGTAATAATTAAGTCCGTTACATATTAATTACCTTCTGGTGCACTTATTACCAGATCCCAGCTTTCAGGTAGCATCAAGGTAATGCGTTAAATTTTAGTAACCGATGGCTGATAGCAACCAGTGTATTGGTTTATTGAACTAATTATCGTCCATTGCACCTGGTTAACTACAAAAAGAAAATAGACTTGAAAAGGATGGCAGTTCAATAAATTCAAGGTTAGCATATAAACAAATAACCTTTGATAATTACGATTGTCTTTGAAGTATTGGATATTCAGGATACATGAATTATAATATAGTTACAGAGATTACTGAAAAATATATGCGAACATAATGAAGAATAAATTTTAGGTTTTTTACAAAATATTGATTTATTTTCACAAACCGTGTTAAATGACATTGGCAATACTAGTGACCAGATCACTTGCTGCGAGTACACTTCTATTAAAGTGAAAACGTTCAATTAATTATGCAGCATAAAAGAAACAGTTAGTTTTAACTATTGATGTGAATTGTATACAACGAAAGCAAATAATTGTTTCCAAAAAGTGGGATGTTTAAATAGAATGCTAATTGCAATCCATTATTTATTGAAAGATCTATAAAATTAGTTGGGAATATAAATGCTGTCAGGCCTTTATACTAAATAACTACATGTATTTTATCCTAGTTTAAGTTAAGCGTGATGCTACGCATTGGATTGTAAGTGTTTTTTAGCCACAGAGGCACAGAGGAGGAAACACAGAGGGCGCAGAGGCTTTCTCTGTGCCCTCCGTGGTTAAAAACCGGTCGAACGGCTGAGATGTATCACGTCAGTTTACACTTAACTTAACACCAGTGTCGTGTCACACGTAAATTGTCTGGTATTCGGCTATCAGCTCCCAGAGGAAAGCTTATCAGTTTTGAGCTGCTGATAGCTGACGGCTGATAGCAATTCACACGACAACTTACGTGTTACACAACACTAGCTTAATTGCATACTTGAACACACATGTTTCATTTGTTTGTTTCAAACTCTTAACATGTGACCAAATTAAAGAATACTTAATGAAAATAGGTTATCGTAAAGAACTAGATGGAGTGAGGGCAATCGCTGCGCTTATGATTATTTTTTTTCATTTCTGTCAAAGTTTTGAAGGTAGTAATATCGTCTTTCTCAGTCTGAAAAAAATTGCAACTTTTGGGCAAACAGGGGTTTCGTTATTTTTCGTGTTATCAGGTTTCCTGATAACACGAATTCTTTTGTCTACTAAGTCTTCGCCTAATTACTTCTTTAATTTTTATGTCAGAAGGTCCTTAAGAATATTTCCTCTTTATTATTTTTTTTTATTTATCAGCTATTTTGTAATTCCTCTTCTTTACAAAACGCCCATACCTGATTTCGGCCTTCAAATTTATTATTGGACATACTTGCAGGACTTTGCTCTTACTTTTAACTGGGAATCCAACGGTCCTGGCCATTTTTGGTCTCTGGCAGTAGAAGAACACTTTTATTTATTTTGGCCTTTGGTAATATATTTTTTTAATAGCAAAAAGATTGTAACAGCAATTGTATCTATTTTTATCCTGGCTTTTTTAGTTAGAATTCTCCTCGCTAAGCTAGGCTTAAATACCTTCTATTTCACTTTTTGTAGAATGGATGACCTTGCAATCGGAGCTTTGCTGGCCATTCTTGAACTAAAAAAATTATTAGAGCCAAAATATTCAGGTAAGTATGGTCTGTTATTCATTTTAATGATCATTCCAACAATATCATTATGGCTGTTATTTAGTAATACAGGAAGTTCAATTCTTACCTTAAAATTCGTTTTAATATCACTTTGCTATTTTTGTTTAATTGGTTACATTTTAACAATAAAAGATCAACACATATTTAAAAAAATATTACGGTTACGTTTTTTTTTATTTACAGGAAAGATAAGTTATGGCCTTTATGTATATCATCCACTGTGTTTCTGGTTATTTGACTATTACTTTAAACCAAAATCAATATTGTTAACATCAGTAGCTTGTTTATCGCTTTGTTATATTGTTGCTACCGCAAGTTATTATTTGCTTGAAATCCGGTTCTTAAAATTTAAACATTACTTTAATTATGGAACCGTGCCTAAGAAATCTGTCGTAAACACAGTTACTTAAATAACTTCCAATAATCAATTTATGAATGTATACTAAAGTGCAATCTTCAAATGCAAGCTTTCTATCCAGTGAGAATCTGATTTGTAATATTAATCAGCTATCAGTTTAGAATTTTACTGGAAGTTCATTACCAAATTCTTATCATATAAAAATTTTAACCATTTAAAGCAATCCTAGTGTTACATCTAATTTGTCGGTTATTAAGCTTTCAGCAATAAGGAGGAAAGCTTATAAGGTTTTGATATGCCGATACCTGACGGCTAATAGCTGATAGCAGTTCATACGACATTTTATGTGTGACACGATGCTAGAAGCAAATGTATTTTATTACAATCACCGTTAGTTGTTAGATTTCAAGTGATCTTCTTTTAATAGTCATGGTTGGAATTTATCCAACCATTTAAACGTTCATTTTAATAATGTTTCAGATAATTGTATTTGGATCGCTCATCAAAAAATAACTGCTTATTTTATGTCAATGTTAAGTGACCCTGCTATTTTATTAATAAAACATTTTAAACATATTATCATTGCCGTTTACAACAAATTATTATTAATTTGATTCGGATCAAAAATTTGTTATGGAAATAATGTTCATAATATAAAATATAATGAATGTTTAAATTTTAGTATATTTTCATATAAATTTGTGAAAATCCACTTATAAGAAATAAATCTTTAATGATTCCTGTTGTCCCTATGCTTTTTCTATCCTTTTCCTAAGATTAGCCGCTAAATTGTTCGTTTAAGTTTAATTATTCATATAGTTCACTTGCTTTCGTAAGTGCTTATTTAAATAATTAAATCCATCCGGAAAGAAATTGTAAAAGAATATTACTTATCATAAGCGTATGAGAAATTTATGTAAGTAAGATAGGCGAAGCCGTGCTCATGAGGGAGTTAAAAGTTACCGGAACTATTCAAGAATAAAATCTGTGAATTTTTCTGTATGTTACGCCTTCATTATAAATATTTTTTATAACGAAAATTTATTAAACATTAATAAAGTGATCGATATGCATGTGAAATGGAAATTTATTCACTTTTTTACATTATCATTTGTTTGCTTTATTTTTTTCGGAGCGCTGTTGACTTCATGTACCACGTCAAAAAAAAATGTTTCAAATTTCATTTATTTTAAAGAGGGTGCTGAAACAGCTTCTGCATCAATAACAGAACCATTGATTAAACCAAATGATCTGCTAAACATACAGGTTTATAGTAGAACACTTAACCAGGAACAGGCTGCAATTTTTAATATACCTGCAACGGCAGCAGGTGCAGCACAGGGATACATTGTAAACTCAGCCGGAGAGATAGAAATGCCAGTTATCGGCCTTATTAAGGCTGCAGGAATTACCAAAGACCAGTTACAGACATTACTGGTTCAAAAACTATCTAACAATGTAAAGAACCCTTCGGTATTTGTTAGTTTCCTTCAATTTAACATAAATGTCTTGGGTGAAGTTCGTGCCCCTGGAACACAAAAGTTTACAGTAGATAAGGTAACTATCATCGACGCTCTCAGTGCTGCAGGTGACCTTACGGATTTAGGCAGGCGGGAAAATATAATGGTTACCCGGGAAGAAAGTGGTAAAAGAAAGTACTATACCGTTGACATTAGTAATAAGGCGATTTTTGAATCTCCCGTATATTTAATGCAGCCAAATGACATTATATATGTAAGCCCGAATGAAAGTAAAATGAGGACGCTAAATGCTAACTCGGAGGGTCAACGGAAAACCTCGTTATTTTTAACCATCTTTTCAACTCTTATCACTTTAACTACATTGGTTATATCTTTTACAAGGTAATTATATGGCTCAAGATGAACTTGGAATGTTAGGGGAAGAACACAATACCGTCTCAGTAAGAGAACGGTTATCAAAATATCTTGCGTACTGGCCGCTACTATTAGTAAATTTAGTGCTAACTATTAGCGCAGGGTTCTTGTACACCCGAAACACTGTGCCTAAGTATATGGCCTCTGCCATTTTTTTAGTGAAGGGGATTGATGATCGCGGGTCTGGTACTGACGATCTTATTGAATCTGCAATAAGTGGCAAACGGGAAGCCAGCCTTAATAATGAAATGTTGCTAATCCGTTCTGCCAGCCTGATGTCACGAACCGTAGCAAGGAATAATTTCAATGTTTCGTATTATATCAAAGGCAGGATCCTAAATACCAATATCTATAATTATGCGCCCTTTTCCCTTGTTGCGCTACAGCTTACCGACAGTAACCGGATCTATACTTTGGACATTACGAATATTTACTCTCTGGGCGGTAGCTTTTTGTATGGCAAAGAAAAAATGGAAAAATTGTATTCTTTCCGCTGGAACATCCCCTTCACCATTGATGGACAGGTATTCATATTGAAAGCAAAAAGAAAAATATCCAATGAGAAAGGAGCATATATTGCAAAGTGGCAACCCATAGCCTATACTGCCGCCGAATTATCCAGTAATTTTCTCGTAAGACCTGTTGATTCCAAATCGAGCGTCATTGAACTCTCTATAAAAACGGAAAATCTTCAAAAGGGAAAAGATGTTTTGGATGCTGTGTTTGCCGAGTTTAACCGATTAAACCTGGAAGAACGGAATGAGATTTCAAGAAATACAGTACAATTTATTGATGAGCGCCTGGCATTGATATCAGGAGAACTGAAAGGTGTTGAAGGAAATTTAGAAACTTACCAGGGAAGCAACCAGATTAGTGATATAAAAAGCCAGTCGACTCAGTCGTTAGGAAATGCTGATGATGTTTCTAAAACAATTGGAAGTTTATCAATACAACAAGGAGTAGCATCCATGATCCTGGATTATTTTACCGATCCGCAAAACAATAACAAACTTGTTCCTTCTGCATTAGGATTAGAAGACCCTACATTAGTTTCACTGATTTCGCAGTATAATGAAATGCAATTAAAAAGGGAAAGAGAAATGCCCCTGGTTGCACCTAACAGTACTGTAATGCAAGATTTGAATACTCAAAGCACAAACTTAAGAAGTAGTATACTTGAGAGTCTTAACAACATCACAAAAAATTTAAGGTTTCGGGAAAGAAATTTTCAGGAGCAGAACAGTCGTTATAGAAGTTTTTTATCTTCTGTGCCCCACAATGAAAGAGTGTTACAGGAAATTAAAAGAAAGCAAAGTATTACGGAAGGTTTATATCTGTACCTGCTGCAAAAGCGGGAAGAAATAGCTATATCCGGCACCTCATCGAATGTGTCACACTATAAACAGATAGACCCTGCTACAGGATATGGACCGGTTGAGCCGAATTCAAGAAATATAATTATTTATACAATACTGTTAGGAATTTTTATAACTATTGGGTGGATCTATTTCAGTACTGTGTTGAATGACAAAGTGAGTTCGAGAGAAGATATAACAAACCGGACATCTCTTCTGATACTTGGGCAGATTAGTCATATTTCAAAAAAGAAATTACAAATGATATCTGTAATGGACCGTAATGTTACAGGGGAACAGTTTCGCTACATTCGAACAAACCTTTCTTTTTTATTGAAAGATAAGAACAAGAAAATTATTTTAGTTACTTCTTCCATAGCTGGTGAAGGCAAGTCTTTTATAAGCTTAAATTTAGCAGCAGTGTTTGCAATACCCGGTAAAAAAGTGGCTATGCTCGAATTTGACATTCGAAAACCTGCAATGAGTAGGAATCTGAATTTTGACAGTTCCCTAGGAATCACCGATTATCTAAGTGGTAAAATTAACAATGTCTCCGACATGTATCATATTTTAAGTGAAATTCCAAGTTTACATATATATCCTTCCGGTACTGCTCCATTGAACCCCGCAGATATGTTACTGTCTGAAAAAATGGGTCGGCTATTCGAAGCTTTAAGAGCAAAATACGATTATATTATTGTCGATTCAGCTCCTGCCGGCTTAGTAAGCGACCCTTTCGTTATAGCAGAATATTGCGATATGGTTATGTATATTATCCGAAGCCAGCAGACCACCAAAAAGCAACTTGATTTTATCAGTGAAAAAGCTGCAAATAAAACTTTGCATAACGTTACATTGATCATAAATGATGTAAAAAAACAAAATGAAAATGGCTATGGCTATGGCTATGGAAGTGAATATAATTATGGAAACTCAAATGGGACAAGTGAAAAAAAGAAAAAGCTTAGTTCAACATAATTACCAGATTCACAGATACTGTTTTGCTATCCCTCTATAAATGTGTAACTGACCAACGACGTTAAAAGAGTTAGTAATGACTCAAGGTTAAGATATACAACTCGTTAAAGAGTATTAATTTTACAAATTGACTCTTACCACGCTTCCCATTTTAACTGCATTAATTTAATACTATGATTGCACTTAGTAGCTTTACATCTATAGCAATTCTTTCGAAATGTTGAATCGGGAAATTTATTTAATTTTTTTGACAGAGGTTGTGAAGGGATGTACGAAAGCACTTTTATACCCTGGCTATTTTTTATCAAAAAAGGATCAATGAGTGTAAGGATCAACCGTTTTATTTCTTATCCGAAATATGCAAGAGTTTTCCATTGGGCTAAACTTTTAACTATAACAGGCTCAGCACAAGTTGTAATACAAGCAATTGGATTAATTTGCGGAATTCTCGTTGTACGTTTGCTTTCTCCTAAGGAGTATGCATTATATACCCTTGCGAATACCATGCTCGGAACCATGGTTATTTTATCTGACGGAGGTATTTCAACCGGAGTTATGTCTCAGGCAGGCAAGGTTTGGCAAAATAAGCAAAAGCTTAGTAATGTGCTGGCAACAGCGCTTGATTTAAGAAAAAAATTTGCAGTAGGAAGTTTACTGCTTGCTATACCGGTTCTCTTTTATTTATTGATGCATCATGGTGCAGGCTGGCTCTTGTCAATTCTAATTATTTTAGCGCTTATTCCCGCTTTTTATACATCATTGTCCGGTGCTTTATTAGAGATAGTACCGAAAATAATGCAGAACATTTCTTCCCTTCAAAAGATCGAAGTCGGCGCCAGTGTGGCACGACTGGTGTTGTTAAGTCTCTCCATATTTATTTTTCCCTGGGCTTTTGTGGCCATTCTGTCGGCTGGTTTGCCGCAAATTTGGGCAAATAAAAGATTATTTAAAATCTCTGGAAAGTATGTGTCCATAAATGAACATCCTGACCCACTGATAAGAAAAGAAATGTTGGCTATTGTGAAGCGAATCCTGCCCGGTACCATCTATTATTGTAGTTCGGAACAAATAACTATCTGGCTAATTTCTATTTTTGGAACAACTTCAGCTATTGCGCAAGTTGGTGCTCTCGGACGAATAGCAATGGTGCTCAGCCTTTTTGGTGTATTATTTAATGTTTTGATTACACCCCGTTTCGCCAGACTACCTACTAATGCAACGCTGCTCTTGAATCGCTTCTTGAAAATACAAATAGGCCTCATATTTTTAGGTGCATTAATTGTAGGACTTGTTTACTTATTTTCAACCCAGATACTATGGATCTTGGGACCGAAATATTCAAATCTAACAAATGAGTTAATATTAAATATTATCGGTAGTTTTTTAAGCCTCATTGTGGGAACATTATTCTCACTAAATACCTCTCGTGGCTGGATAATAAATCCTCTTATTGGAATCCCTCTTAATTTAATAACTATTGCTACCGGAATTCTACTGATAAATATCTCTACGATAAAGGGCTTATTTCTATTCAATATAGTGGTAATGGGAATTGAAGTGACAATGTACTTTTGTTATGGAATAATTAAAATCTTTAAGATTAAAAAACTGGAAAATTCAATTTCTTTTCATTAAAATAATTGACAGTGATATGATTTCAAGTTCAAAAAATAACAATCGAAAAATTTATTGATGAACGCTGTTATATGTAGTCTTTTCGAAGGTCATCATCACTATGGAGTGGCAGTTTTGGTTAATTCTCTTTACTATCAAGGTTACAGAGGATCAGTTTATATTGGCTACCGGGGGGAACTTCCGGCATGGGCCAGAGCAGCAAAAAATAATATTTCTTTACAGTGGAATGAGGGAAAAACGCTCGAGTTAATCGAAAATTTCCAAATCCATTTTCTTCCGGTGGACATCGATTATCATCTCACAAATTATAAACCTCTATTTATGCTTCGTTTGTTGGAAGGAGCGGCAAAAGATGCAGATGGCATGGTTTATTTTGATCCGGACATTACCATTAAATGCAAATGGAATTTTTTCGACAATTGGATGACTTATGGCGTTGCTTTAGTGCAAGAACTGATAAGCAATCCCATGCCCTCCTCTCATCCTACCCGTTTAGGGTGGGTAGATGTAATTAATAAAGCCAACAAACAAACAAAACGTGACTTAAATTATTACTTTAATGCAGGATTTTGCGGAGTGTCTAGGCGAAATATTGAATTTATTAAGTTATGGTCTGATATTATCGTTATTGCGTCAAAGCAGTATGGGCTGGATCGGAAAAAATTTATTTCATCATCGGATCGAACACAACACTTTAATATAATAGATCAGGACGCACTTAACATAACTGCAATGTGTAGTGATGCTCCAATAAGTGAAGTAGGTCCTGACGGAATGAATTTTCTTCCAGGTGCCTGGATAATGTCTCATGCAATTGGCTCGCCTAAACCCTGGAACAAATCATTTATTCTTATGTCATTAAAAGGGAATTCGCCAACAAGAGCGGATCGGGACTTCTGGGCTGCAGCCGATGGTCCTATTAAGAATTTTAAAAGAAGCTATATAAAATGGAAAACCCTTAGTATGTCAGTAGCTGGGTTTATCGGACGTTTTTATAGCCGTAAATAAACTTTCAATGTAACATGGATGAAATTCTTTTATCCGTAGCAATTGTAACACGGAACCGGCCAGACAGTTTAGATAGAACATTAAAAAGTTTGTCAGTTCAAAATCCATCACCTTATGAAGTCATTATTTCCGATGACTCTGATTCAGCAGAAATGATACTGCGTAACAAAGAGGTGGTTTCTAAATACGGATACAAATACATTAGCGGACAAGTAAAGGGCCTTTATGTAAACAGAAATTTTGTTGCTACCCAATGCACCGGTACACATATACGTACGATGGATGATGATCATGAATTTCCCGACAAGCATATGCAGTCCTGTATTGACGCAATTAAAATTGATCCCGAGATAATTTGGACAATAGGTGAGTATAATCCCTGGGATACGCAAAGGCCAATCCCGGTAGTTGAGAGAATACCCGGACAGTTAGATCCAAGGGGATTTGCCTATGCACCAAAGGATATGAATAATTATTACGGTATTTCTTGCGGTGCTTCAATCTATCCTCGGTCTGTAATTAGAAAGCAAATTATGAATATTGAAGCCTATAAATTTGGAATAGTATTTCTTGAATATGGCGTCAGACTACATAAAAAGGGATATAAGATCAGACATCTCAATACAACTTATGTATTGCATCACACTGAACAAAACGATACAACGATAGTATCTTCACAAACGACCACAAGCGCTAAATTGTTTTGCATGTTCATGTTTTCCTTCAAGCATTTTCCTTCCACAAAAAACAAATTTTTAACAATTAATCAAATTTTTAAAGAAGTAGTGTCAAAAAAATGCAGTCTCAAATTAGTAAAAGATGCGTATCGAACGTATGAACGGGAAGCGAAAAAGTAGTTTGTTATGTTAATGAAACAATCTCACAGAACAAATTTTGATTTTAATGTTGAAGCACTAAGAGGATTCGTTTCTCTTCTGGTGGTATCGGGTCATATTATCGCCTATAAATTTTATTTGGATCCTAAGTTTAACCCATCAAATTTTAAATATTTTATACCTTGGGGTCAGGAGCATCTGGCCGTTCTTGTTTTCTTCGTACTATCCGGATATGTCATTGGTTTGAGTGCAAAAAATGCTTTACAAAAAAATGATATTGTTCCTTACATAAAGAAGAGAGCTTTAAGACTTTACCCGATTTATGCTGTAAGCATACTGTTCACTCTATTAATTTGCAAAAATATATATTCATTCAGTACCATCGTTGGCAATTTAACTTTTACTGATATTATTTTGACGCCTGTAATTATTGATAACACTCCGATATGGTCGTTGCAATATGAAGTTTTATTTTACATGCTATTTATTCCCGTTTCTTATTTTAAATTAAATTCTTCTCTACTAACGGTCGTCTTCATATTATTTGGTATTCTATCTTACTTTATTATCCCTTTTCCTTTAATCAATTATTATTGTCTTGGTTTCGGTTTTTGGCTGGCAGGTTTAACTATTTCACGCTACTCATCTAAAAAAAATGAAAAAATCAATAACACTTTACTTGTTAGTTGTTTATTGTTAATTCTTTGCCTTCCAAATTACAATACGCTACAAACAATAATTTATCAATTATGCCTTAAGGTTTTGCACCATTCATTCGATTACAATAACCAGGTAGATTTTTATCACCACGCCATAAGAGTTGTAGATTTATCGTATCTGCCCTATTGCATGTTATTCATAATTGTTTTTGCCAATTTACATTTCAAAAGTAATAAGTATATTATTCCGATTCTATACTTTGTGCCATTATTAAACCTTTACCCTATGTACAAAGGTTTAATAAGTAATAAATATAATGTTCACGATTTTATATTACCTACTATTTGTTATGTTCTCAGCTTATTACTTTATTGCATGCGAAACAGGATTTATATTACTTTTTTCGAAAAGATAATAATGGCCCTAAGTAAGGTAGGAAGTCTGTCATACAGTATTTACATTATTCATTTCCCTTTGCTTGTTCTATTTTCAAGAATAAACTTTTTTTCCGGGTTGCCCCTTTTTTACTTTTTAAGGTTAATACTCTTTTTGACTTTAACTTTTATGATTGCTTTTATTTTAGAAAAGAAATTTCAACCCTGGATTAAGAGAAAACTGATAACTTCATCCGCATCCAGGCACGTACTTAAACTTGATAACACCTTGTCGTAATTTCATGCATCAAAAGACGTACAGTTCAAAGCAATGAAAATTATCACTTAAGACAATGTAATTTATATACTGATATTCGTTTTGTTCATCGTCAACTGGGTATATAAAATTTATAAACTATTTTAAAACCGAACCTGAAATGACGTTTGGATTGGAAAATACGTTACAATTATATCGGGTATTACGATTGGAAATGGTGCAGTTATTGCTGCAAAAAGTGTTGATACTAAAGAGTGTCAACCTACGCCCTTGTAGCAGGAAGCCCGGCCCGAGTAAATGAAGCGATTTGATGAAAGTATTATAGAGGCATCCTGGAAATACAGTTGGTGGAACTGGGAAAATGATTATATATTGAAAAACATACAATTGTTGTTAAACCATAATCCATCCTTATTGATAAAAAAATTTAAGAGTGATAAAATTTAAAACAAACGATGTTACCAACAGTTTCCGTAGTAATACCCACGTATAACTATGCTCATTTTATTAACCAGGCCATAAGTAGTATAACCCATCAAACTTATCCTTCAGACCTTATTGAAATCATAGTGGTGGATGATGGATCAAAAGACAATACTCAGGAGGTTTTAAAAAATCTCATTGATAATGGAATTATTAAATATTTTTACCAGGATAATCAAGGAAAAGCACATGCAACAAGCCAGGCAATTCAATACTCAAGTGGTAAATATATTTTTAATCTTGATGCAGACGACTTTTATTTCACCAGGAAAATAGAGCAAACTGTAAAAGTATTTGAGTCTGATTCAGAAATTGTGCATGTGGCTACCGCAGCAAAAATTTTACATGATAATACTCAGGTAATAACGGAATATGAAAAGCTTCCTTCGGAAATAATTGAGAAGGAACTTGATGGTAATTGGCTGTTAAAATATTTTTACCATAATAATATTTTATACGGAGGCGGGTCAACCTATGCAGCAAGATCCTCGATCCTCAAAAGTGTTAAAATCCCGGCGAGCGTAGATATGTTTATTGACGAATTTCTTATTTTGGCAATCTTACCCTATGGCAAAAGTTTTTTCATAAATGAGCCCCTTTCTATTTGGCGAGGACATGATTATAATTATTCAGGAATTGCAAAAACAAAAGAAGCGAGAAAAAGCAAAGGGAAACGTTTATTAAACTCATCTAAGGCAATCCTTGAGTATTTAAAAGAATGGAATTTTAATAAGGACATCATAAAAATTTATGAGGTAAAATATTTAACGTCATTTATAGCATTGAAAGATGAATTTAATGAAAAGTCTATAAACGATTTATTTAATTATGGCTATAATGTTTTCTTTAAGATAAGACCCGGTTTACGGATTATCAAAAGATATCATGTAATTAATCGTTTTGTGCCATCTGGGCTTTTTAGTTTTTTAAAAAAATATTTAAAACGTCAGTAGTTAGCTATCAATGTCGGTAATTTAACAAGTTTGAAGGTACTTCCTTCTCGCCAGTATCATATGTATCAGCCATTCGTTTCTTTTGTTTTATAATATTTTTATACTCAAACTTATTTAAACACGAAGACGGTAAAGCTGATGTATTAAAATCACCAGCAATGTATAGTTGCCTAATGTCAAGGACATTGAACTGCATATGAATAAAATAGTGCAAAAAATATTTTTTGTTCTGCGTTGGAGGTATCTGTTTCATTTAAGTAACTGGATAAGAAAAACAATTTTACTTTTTTTTGGAATGCACATAGGAAAGAATACCCTTTTCGGAAAACTTTATATTACATGGCCGCATAAGGTTTCAATAGGTAATAACTGTATTTTAGAACACGATATTTATTTCAAATACGACGGAATTTGGGAAAAGGGGCATTCAATATGTATAGATAATAATGTGTTTATAGGAACCGGATGTGAGTTTAACATAAGAAAATCTGTCCATATAGGTCAGAACTCAATGATAGCTTCCGGATGTCGTTTTATTGATCATGATCATGGAATAAAAGCGGGTGAGTTAATGGGTAAACAATTAGGTATTGAAAAGGCAATTAAGATTGGTGACGATGTTTGGCTTGGTTGTAATGTAGTAGTTTTAAAAGGTGTGGAGGTGGGAGATGGAGCGGTAATTGCCGCAGGAGCAGTGGTTACCAAATCTATATTACAAAATGAAATTTGGGCAGGAGTACCAGCCAGAAAGATTGGTGAACGTAGCTAATATGAAAATTGTATTTCTCTGTGGTTCGCTTGAGCCAGGACATGATGGCGTTGGAGATTATACACGGCTACTTGCAAAAAGTTTGATAGAGCAGGGTCATCTTGCCAGACTGGTTGCACTAAATGACAGACATCTTGAGATTGAATTTGACGGCATACAGACAGCGGAAAATGTAACGCTGCCGGTTCTAAGGCTGCCTTCTCGTTGGAGTATCCGGGAGAAACTGGAATATGCCAAAAAGTGGATCGACCAGTTTAACCCCGACTGGCTTAGTTTGCAGTATGTAATATTTTCCTTCCACGACAAAGGACTACCGATAGAATTTAACAGGCAATTAAAATACCTGGGACAGAGTCGTAATTGGCATATCATGTTTCACGAATTATCGGTTGGTCTGAACAAGGAAACATCATTTAAAGAAAAATGTTGGGGACGTCTGCAAAGAACTCTTATCCGACGGTTAATTAAAAAAATAAACCCCAGGGTAGTTCATACTCAATCGAAGCTTTACCAGACTTATCTTGAGCAGTATTATCCGGACGTACAACATCTTCCCTTATTTTCAAATATCCCTGTAATTAAAACCCCGGTGAGTACTCGGGATATTAAAACAACCTGCAATCCCTACGATATTTTAATAGTTATTTTCGGACCCATTTTTAGGGGCGGCGCTGTTCAGGTACTCGCCCGGGAAGTGGCGCAATACGGAAGGAACAATAATAAAAATATCTGTTTGCAACTTGTTGGGCGGTCGGGTAAAGAATCAAAATTCTGGAGCCAGATTTTTGAAGCGGAAGGTGTAGATGTAAAACTTTTTGGCGAACAACCTGCAGCACGCATATCTGCAATATTGACCAATGCATCCGTTGGTATTTCTACTACTCCAATATTACTGATAGAAAAAAGTGGAACTGCCGCCGCCATGATAGAACATGGCCTTCCTGTATTGTGTGTATCGCATCAGTGGACGCCTATAGAAGCGCAAGAAATAACTTTTATTGAAGGAGTAGCTTCATATTCGAAAGGCATGTTTGAAACTTTTATTTTAACCGCCAAACACAAGTTAAATACCACAAGAATCGGCGAAGTTTCAACACAATTTGTGAACGCACTTATACATTCTAAGTAGGCTTATCCTAATTAGTTCAAATAAGATCTGAATGAAAATATTACTGTTATCTCACAGGTTTTTTCCTGATATAGGGGGAATTGAAACAATGTCTGAATTATTAGCCAAGAGTTTTTTAGAGGTCGGCCATGAGGTTCATTTGATGACTTGGTCTAAACATAAAGAAGTAAAAAAGTTTCCTTATACAATTATCAGAAACCCCAGCATATTAAAGCTTTTTAAAGAGCATAGATGGTCAGATGTGACTCTTGAAAATAATCCATGCATAAAACTTGCCTGGCCTTCATTCTTTTTCAGAAAATCACACATAATTATTTTACAAACATGGATAATCAACCGGTATAAACTTATATGGCTGAAACATGCAAGAAAAATTATTGCATGCAGCACCGCAATTCAGGAACGTTGTTGGCCGAAAGCGTCTGTCATTGGAAATTCTTACAACATAAATACTTTTAAGATATTTGAAAATGTAGAACGGAACAAAGATTTTGTTTTTGTTGGAAGACTGGTATCAGATAAAGGTGCAGCGCTTGCAATCAAGGCATTATTTCATTTGCAGACGATATTGTCCAAAGAAGAAGATAAAGCAAAGAAATATTCCTTGACGATTATTGGAGACGGACCTGACCGAAACAGTCTTGAAGATCTGGTTAACAACCTGCAGGTGCAGGATTACGTGCGATTCACAGGAGCATTACGAGGAAAGGAGCTTTCAAACTGTCTTAATCAACATCGTTTCATACTTGTGCCTTCAATATGGGATGAGCCTTTTGGTATTGTGGCTTTAGAAGGAATGGCTTGTGGATGTTTGCCTATCGTTTCCGATGGTGGTGGATTACCGGACGCAATCGGTAACGCAGGCCTGACTTTTTTAAAGGGTGATATGATTGATCTAGTAAAATGCATTTTAAAGGTGCTTAACGATCCGGAACTCGAACAACAATTAAGATACTCCGCAAAAAGCCATCTTGCAGCTTATCACCCTCACCTGATCTCACAAAGATATTTGGATATTATCGCCTCCACTACCTACAAATAATTAACATTAATGTATTTGTCAGTGGTAATAACAAAGTAAATGATACCGCTTATTAAAGTAATACCTTCCCGTTTTTATACGAGGGGTCACTTTTATACATCATTCCGAAGAACACCAGTAAATTCTTCGTCACATTCTGAGTCCACAGGCCGCCGTTAGCATGCCCTTAAAATGGGTCTTAGTATCGGAGCATTACCGTAAAATCATGAAAGTAGTTTATACCGCTCCGAATCGGGCGCATCATTACAAATATGCTAACGCTTTAAATGCTGCGGGATATTTGCATGCTTTTGTTAGTGGATTTCCACGTTTAAATCCACTTGCAAAGGCACGGGAGCTAGATGGAAAGATTCATCATGCAGACCTCCTGCAAACCCTGTATATTGCCAGCCTTAAATTTAAATTACCGGTTGATGTAAATAACTGGCTCGCATTATGGTCTAAAATAGAACAGGATCGTGCCTGCCGCAAGTTTGTAGAGGGTTGCGATATCTTTCTTTTCTATAATGGAAGCGGGCTGAGTAGCAGCAGATATGGAAAAAAAAAGGGGGTTATAAATATTGTGGAGGCAGTGAATACTCATGTTGAATACCAGGAAGAAATATTGGAAGAAGAACACAAAAACTTAAATCTAGCGTGGAAGCCCTTTCCCAAAAATGAAAAAAAAAGGCGTTTAAAAGAGTATGAAATAGCAGATTATATTTTATTACCCTCAGAATTTGTAAAACGAAGTTTTATGATTAAGGGTTTTCCCGAAAAAAAGTTATTAAAGGTGCCTTATGGATTTGATAACCGTATTTTTCAGAGAGGAAAAAATAACCAAGAAAATAGCAATGATCGTTTTACAGTATTATATGTGGGAAGTATATCAGTTAGGAAAGGGATTAGATATTTAATTCAGGCATTCAAAGATCTAAATCATCCAAATAAACAATTACTATTGGTTGGGCCAAATACAGATGATGGATCATTGAAGGACATTACTCTGACCGATGATATTGCATTGACCGGTGCCTTAAAAGGCAAACAATTAGAAGATGTATACCAATCAGCAGATGTTTTTTGTCTTCCTTCAATTGAGGATGGATTCGGTTTGGTTTTGGGAGAAGCTTTGTCTGTTGGTCTTCCAATAATTGCTACTGTTAATACCGGGGCGGAAGAAATGATCACCAATGAAAAAGAAGGATTTATTGTTCCTATCCGGAATTCCCAGATAATATGCGAAAAACTTCAATTACTTGCAGATAACGCTACATTTCATAAGTCATTGTGTATTGCAGCGACCGAAAAGTCTTCAAAATTAAAAGGGTGGGATGAAGCTGGTCTAAGGCTGGTAAGTACATTGAAAAGTGTATTGACGGAGAATTACAATAACAAATAATTTCTTTTATAATAATGCAAAATCAGGCTAAAGTAGATAGGGTTTCTCTGCAATGTCGCTGGCTCCTCTATGCTTTAGTACTGACATTAGTATTTGAAGGAATTGTGCGAAAGCTTCTACCATCAGCATTGGGCTTAGGCTTATTTTTTTTAAAAGACCTAATATGTTTCGCAGCAATTTATTTATTGTTCAATAGTAAATTCAGGAATTATGAAGGCAAAATGTATGGTATATGGAAAGTTCTTTTCATAGCATTCATACCGATAATACTTTATACGGGCACATTTGATGTTAAATTAAGTGTTTTTGGGCTAAAACAATATTTGCTGCCTATAGTTATTACACTCCTGGTGCCCTCTGCCTTTCCGGGTAATAGTGTAGAAGCTTTTAAAAAGTTTTCCGCTTTTCTTGCCTTTTTGTTAATTCCAACAACTTTGGTCGCAGTACTCCAAAATTCTTTACCGAGCTCTCATTGGCTAAATAAGAGTGTGGGTGGAGGTGATTTGGCAGGATTTTCGGCGGCAGGGTATCTCAGAGTTAGCTCTACTTTCTCTTTTACCGCGCAATACTCATGGTTTTTGAATTCAACATGCGTTTTTTTAATGACGCGGTTTTTCTTACCTCCTACTTATGCAAACAAGCTTTTAAGACCTATTGAAAAACTAATGCCCGCAGTGTTAAGTTTGATGTTAATAACGGGAGCGTTTATTACAGGTGGTAGAACTGCAGTTTTAGGCTGCGGTTCATGTTTGTTCTTAGGTTTTTTAATATGTGGCGTTAAAAGACCTCAATTGCTTTTCAGTAAGGGGCTTTTAATCGTTTTGATATCAGCAATGAGTTTGTCTGCATTAAGTGCTTTCAGGCCTGAATTTTTTGCTGCTTACTATGCCCGATCTCAAGGCACAGAAACAATGAGTCATAAGGATGAAGTGCAAGAAAGAATTTTAGGGGAATTTACCAGTTGGATGGGGTGGTTCGAAGATCAAAAACTTCTTCCTTTTCTTTTCGGAAATGGCCTTGGTGTCATGAGTAATGGTTCTGAGCAAATAAGTGCTTACGCCGGTGAAAAAAAGTGGGGAGGCTTCTGGACGGAATCTGATGTGGCATCAACTTTTTGGGAAGGCGGACTTTATCTGGCTATAATATGGTATGGATTCAGATTGTATATGATATTTTTCTGCTTTCGCATGTGGACTTCTACAAAGACGACTTCTTATGGCATGGCATCATCATTTCTTCTCTCTCATGTCGTTATTATGGGTATATTGGGAACATTAGGAATTCAACCACCAGTTTTTTTCTGGTGGTGTTTATGCATTGGGGCTATGATAGCCATTAAAAACTTCGATGGAATAAAACCAGCATCGTTAACCTAAGTCTCCTACTTTCTAATTGTAAACTTTATCTAAAATTCCGGACTTATACATATTAAATGTATATTAAATAACATATATATTGAAAGCCATAATTTTTATTAATTCACATCCTATCCAATATTTTGCTCCAATGTATAAATACATGAATAGTCAGGGTGTGCTAACAAAAACCTGGTATTGTTCAGACGAATCTATTCGGGGTTCCCATGATAAAGAATTTGGCGTGAATATAAAATGGGACATTCCTTTACTGGAAGGCTATGAATACCGATTTTTTAAAAATCACTCCTGGAAGCCCTCTCACAGTAGTGGCTTTTTCGGACTACTTAATTTAGGAATGATCAGACAGATTTTTAGAGAACCAAAGTCGATCATTATTGTTCATGGCTGGCATTATTGTACTCATTTGCTTATTTTGATGTTAGGCAGATTGAAAGGCCATACGATTTGCCTAAGAAATGAAACGCCACAAAAACATGAAGTTCTAAAAAAAGGATGGAAACAATTATTTAAGATAGCTGCGTTGAAATATTTATTATTCCCTGGAATACATTATTTTTTATACATAGGAAACCAAAATTTACTTTACTACAAAAGTTATAAATTGGCGGGCAAACGTTTAATATTCTGTCCTTATGCCATAGATAATATCCAATTTAAAAAACAAAGTGAAGTACTTAAAAACTGTATACCTCAATTAAAAGAAAAAGTGGGAGTACCTCCCGCTAGTAAGATTATTCTTTTTACTGCTAAATATATTGACAAAAAAAGACCGCTTGACCTATTAAAGGCATTTGCGCAAATTGACATGCCTGATTGCTGGTTGATTATGGTTGGTGAAGGGGAATTACGAGAAGAGATGGAAATGTTTATATCAAAAAATAAATTAAAACAGGTAATCCTTACAGGCTTCATAAACCAATCGAGTATTGCAAAGTATTACGCCATAAGCGACGTATTTGTAATGTGCTCAGGTGTTTGGGAAACATGGGGTTTGTCAGTAAACGAGGCGATGAACTTTAATTTGCCGCTTATTCTCTCTGATTTAACCGGATGCGCCGATGATCTGGTAAAGGAAGGTCATAACGGCTATCTTTTCAAGACAGGTGATATTGATGAATTGTCAAAAAAAATAAAGCAGGTTCTTGAAAAAAAACTATCCTGGGATATTACTTCTGAAAATTTAATCGAAGAGTATAGTTACACTACAGTGTTGAACAATATTTGCAGCAATATTTTATGATGTAAGTAATTATTTATATCGTATAAAGAAGTTATCATGAAAAACGTTTCTACATCAATGGATGAACGACCGAAAGTTACTTTTTTTCAGCGAAAGCCTAGAAAAGGATTTAGTTTCAGCCTGGAATATATTTTCGATGATATAAGGAACAGGCTAAAAGATAGAATAACATATAAAATTAAAATCTGCAAGTTTTATAATGATGCTTATTTCACAAAAATCTACAATATAATTGAAGCCGGTTTTAGACAAGGTTCCATTGTAAATCACATAACCGGCGAGGTACATTTCCTTAATTTGTTGATGAAAAAAAAAACAGTTGTCTTAACCATCCACGATTGTGGTATGGTACATAGAAAAAATGGCTTAGCCCGGTTATTAATAAAAAAGCTTTACTTACATCTACCTATTAAACACGCTGAATACGTAACATGTGTTTCGGAGGTTACCAAACGGGAAATTTTATTATATACTAAGTGCAATGCTGAAAAGATAATAGTTATTCCGGTTGCCGTTGATCCGATTTATAAGCCTAGCTTCAAAGAGTTTAATAGTTCGAATCCGAATATTTTACATATTGGCCTTGGGTCTAATAAAAACATCTTCAGACTCATCGAAGCATTAGAAGGCTTAACATGTAACCTGACCATAATTGGCAAACTTGAAAAAGATCATTTAGAAGCGCTTCAAAAATATAAGATCAATTTTTCCAATTATTACAATCTCACTCAGGAAGAAATATTTCAGAAGTATAAGGAATGTGATATTCTTGCGTATATTTCAACATTTGAAGGTTTTGGAATGCCCATAATTGAAGCTAATTGCGTAGAGCGGGTAGTTATTACAAGTAACATATCATCCATGCCGGAAGTAGCAGGCGATGCGGCTTGTTTAGTTGATCCATTTAATATTGCAGAAATAAGGAAAAATATAATGAAATTGATCGAAGATAAAATCTATAGAGAATACCTGATTCGGGAAGGAAGAATTAATAAGTTGAGGTTTGATGGCGATACAATAGCGAATATGTATTATAATTTATACTCAAAAATTTCCTCTTACTAAAATATAACTCATGAATTCTTATGAGAATACTTCATGTGGTATGTTCTCTTGATCCTAAAGCCGGCGGCGTTAGTCAGGCTTTAAGAACAATAATCAAAGGGCTTTCTGAACTCCAGGTATATAATGAGGTAGCTTGTATCGATGCCCCCGATGCAGATTATTTATTTAAAGAAAATTTTCCGGTACATGCATTGGGTCCGGGAAGAACATCCTGGCAATATAATTCTAATGTTTCGGAGTGGTTAAAGCAAAATATAGAAAATTACAATGCAGTAATTGTACATGGACTTTGGCAATATCACAGTCATGCTGCTTACAGAGCATGGAAAAATTCGATAAAAAAAAAGCCTCATTTATTTGTTATGCCGCATGGTATGTTAGATCCTTATTTTCAGCAGGCTAGAAATAGAAAATTAAAAGCATTACGCAATATTGCTTATTGGAGGTTTATCGAAAACAAAATTATAAACAATGCCAACGGGCTTCTTTTTACATGCGCAGAAGAACGTTGCCTTGCAAAAGAACCATTTCATCCTTATAAGCCCAAGAATGAAACGGTAGTTGGTTTAGGGGTTGAAGAACCTCCACCATACAAACCGGAGATGCTTACAGCTTTTAATGATAAATGTACTCAACTTGGAACTCACTCCTATTTGCTGTTTCTTAGCCGGATTCATGACAAGAAAGGAGTAGATTTATTAATAGACGCGTATGCTGATATATGCGCCGAAATCACCGCAAAGAAAGTTCATCGCTCAGATAATAGTGTTCTGTTATTACAAGACTTTCCAAAGTTGGTCATTGCAGGACCCAATATAGAATCGCCTTTTGGACAAAAAATACAAAAAGGTGTATCTCAAAATGCTATCCTTAGAGAAAGGGTTTATTTTATAGGAATGCTTTTGGGAAATGCTAAATGGGGCGCTTTTTATGGATGTGATGCGTTTGTCTTACCAAGTCATCAGGAAAATTTTGGTATCGCAGTTGTTGAAGCACTGGCTTGTTCCAAGCCTGTATTAATTTCAAACAAGGTTAATATTTTTCGGGAAATCATGGATAACGGGGCTGGATATGTTGCAAGTGATACAACAGAGGGTATAAAAGAATTGCTTATGAAATGGTTCAACTCAACTGATAAACAAAAAACCGATTTACAAAAGTCTGCGAGGCAACTTTATTTAAAGGAGTTTGGAGTAAAACAGGTTGCCAAATCTTTAAGGCAGGCTTTATTATAACATATCAATCTAAATAAATACTTTGAAGATCACAATTTTACAAGGAGCATTTTTACCGGTTCCTCCAAAATTAGGAGGAGCTGTAGAGAAAATGTGGTTCGCCCTGGGTAAATATTTCGCGAAAAATGGTCATGAAGTTATTCATATTTCCCGGGCTTTTCCGGGCATGCCCTCTGAAGAATTAATTGATGGGGTGCTTCATAAACGTATCCGGGGTTATACCACTCCTTCCTCAGGAGTGCATTTAAAATGGCTTGATTTACTTTATACGCTTCGCGCAAGAAAAATAGTGCCAACAAATTCCGACATCATCGTAACTAATACTTTTTGGACACCGATTCTTTTTCCTTCGTTTTTAAAAATTCGATGCATGGTAGATGTTCAACGTATGCCCAAAGGTCAAATTAAATGGTATACACAATCATCACGCTTAAGAGCAAATTCCAATCCGGTTGCAGAAGCAATCAAGCACGAACTTTCAAGTAATTGGCATAATAAGGTAATTATCATTCCCAATCCTTTGCCTTTTGACAATTGGCTAAATTATAATGCTTTACAAAAAGTTAATGTATTATTATACACCGGGCGCATACATCCTGAAAAAGGTTTAGAAATTTTAATCAAAGCCTTTAAGCAAATCGACAGTAACTGGAAGCTTAAGATTGTTGGTCCGTGGGAAGTAAGTGAAGGCGGTGGCGGATTATCTTATTTTGAGTTCCTTAAAAGTCTTGCTGATGAATCAGATGTTGAATTCGTAGGACCGGTGTTTGATATTGATCAGTTAAACAAGTTTTATATGGAGGCTTCAATTTTTATATATCCTTCAATCGCCGAGTCAGGAGAAACATTCGGCCTGGCTCCATTGGAAGCAATGGCCTGGGGATGCGTACCTATTGTATCTGGCATAGCCTGCTTTCAAGACTTTATTAAAAATGAGCACAATGGACTTATCTTCAATCATCGAGATAAAGACGCGGTGAATTTGCTTAAGAATGCAATTATACGTTTAGAAGAAGACAAATCATTTTATTCCAAACTGGCTAATGAGGGGCTTAAAGTACGTCAAACTCATTCCATTTCTTATATTGCTTCCCTTTTTCTAGAAGAATTTAAAAAGATGGCAGATCAGCTTAACCCTGTCACTAAACATGAAAAGTCACACTTAGATGAGTCACCTGTATAACGAGGAGTTTAAAATCAAACATCTCCACTTGTCTTAGTGGTGCCGGTTAACTAATAATATGCTTATGTTTAATTATATAAGGACAAAATACCATCCATTATGGCGACTAAGAAAAAGGGCATGGTATAGAGCATTGCAACATCAACT
>CAXTDO010000008.1:0-25616 GCA_964242315.1 uncultured Flavihumibacter sp. | reverse complement strand
GATATTAATCGAGCAACTGAAGCAAAAAGACGAGGAAGCCTTCAAAACGGTAGTAAAAACCTGGCAGGATATGGTTTTTAATACTGTTTTAGGCATTGTTCAAAACATGGAAGACGCGGAGGATGTTTCTCAGGAAGTGTTTGTTCAGGTATATGAATCCATCCTTTCTTTTAAAGGAGAATCAAAGTTTTCTACCTGGCTTTACAGGATAGCTATTACAAAAGGCATGGATCATATTCGAAAAAAAAAGCGAAAGAAAAGGTTTGCCTTTCTTCAAAGTCTTTTTGGAGTGAATAATGAAGTGATCCATGATCCACCGGATTTTCATCATCCGGGAGTTAGTTTGGATAACAAGGAACGTGCAGCAGTTTTATTCAAAGCGATTGATAAGTTGCCGGAAAACCAAAAAATTGCTTTTAACTTACATAAATTAGAAGGATTAAGTTACCAGCAAGTGAGTGAGGTTATGAAATTGTCTTTATCTTCAGTGGAGTCGCTGTTACACAGGGCCAAAAACAACCTAAAGAAGAATCTGGAAGATTATTATGGGAATTATGAATGATATCACAAGTTTTGCATTTTATTCACGTCCAAGTACTGAGTTATGAATAACAAGAATGATATTCAAGGTGAGGTTCAGGCAACAATCAATAGCCTGGATAATATAAATTCGGCAACGCCGGGGCCTTTCTTTTTTACACGGGTACAAGCCAGGTTGCGCAATACAGAAAAAAATATCTGGGAAAAGGTAAGTGCTTTTGTTGCCCGTCCTGTGGTAGCAATCGCAATGGTAAGTTTTGTTATTGTAATGAATACGGTGGCAGTTTTAGAGCACAAGAAGTCTTCCAATCTTACTTCCGAGCAAACCGATCAGTCTGTTTACGATGAATTTAATGTGTCGGTAAATACTTTTTATGATTACGAAATTAAGGAGCCCTGATGCGTAGCGTCTTAAATAACAAGGTGCTCCTGTTTACCGTTGCCATCTTGCTACTGGCAAATATTGCTATGCTTTTATATTTTTTATGGATAAAGGAGCCAATGAAACGGAATACCCGCGGCGACCGCCAAAAATCACCTATGACTGAGTTCCTGCAGACTGAAATAGGTTTTGATAAGCAACAAATGGAAGCCTTTGACAAAACACGTAAAAAGCATCGCCAGGAAATGAAGCCGCTATTTGAGGATACCAGAGTAGCAAAGGTTCAGTTCTATGGATTTTTAAAAAATCCTGCAGTCAGTGACTCTTTATTAAATGCCGCAGCCTCAGTAATCGGCGAAAAGCAAAAACTTTTAGACATACAAACCTTTCAAAATTTCAAAGAAATCAGGGCTTTGTGCACTCCCGGGCAGCAGTTGAAATACGACTCGCTAATTGTTAATGAAATTAGTAAAATGTGGTTTCCTGCATGGAAGGGAAATGGCCACCAGCAAAAAGATAGTTCCAGAGTAATTCGTTGAGCCGGATCAAAAGAAATTTTATTAGGAAAATCAGTTCATGTTTTGTTTTCAATTATTTATTAATGTTAAAAATGAAAATTAAAACAGTATTACTTACTATGACAATGTTTGCCACTGTTGTAATTACAAACGGCCAGGTATTAATGCAACGGCCTACCATTGAAGAAAGAACGAAGCGAATGGTGGATACAATTACTTCTGTATTAAAACTAGATCAGGCTCAGCAAACGCAAGCCTTTGCCACCTTTACGGAGTATTACAAAGAAAGCGACAAGTTGCGTGAAGCGGTGCAGGCAGGAACGCCTCCGGAAAAGGCACAGTTTAAAAAATTAGCAACCGATAGGGATGAAAAATTAAAAAAGTTTTTAAATGCTGATCAGTTAAAGAAATTCAAAGATGATATAGAACCTATTATCAGCAACCGAAGAGCAACGTAACAAACTAGCAAAAACTGACAGGGAAAATAAAATAAATGGAATACATTTTGTTTGATTTAAATTTTACTATTGCAAAGTTTTTTAAACATTTATCGTCTAACCAGAATATCTTATTCATAACTTAAAAATTAAAAAAATGAAAATTAAAATTGGCTTATTATCCATTATGATGCTTACAGGTGTAATAATGGCAAATGCCCAGGGAGGAGGACAGGGAGGAGGAATGAGACGTACGCCGGAAGAGCGCTCCAAAAGAATAGTAGACACGCTTACTACCTTATTTAAACTGGATCAGGATCATCAAACGCAGGCAACCGCGGTTTTTGTTGATTTTTATAAATCAATGACATCTATGGGTCAGGGCGCCTCGCCTGAAGACAGGCAAAAATTAATGGCTGAACGTGATGATAAGCTGAAAAAAGTATTAAGTGATGAGCAGCTTAAGAAGTTTAAAGATGAAATAGAACCGGCAATGCGTCAACGCAGGCCAGGTGGTGGCGGAAATAATTAAAATCAGATAGCCCCGGGATTTTCCGGGGTTTTTTTATTGTTACCCGCCTGTCATCGAAACACAAGTTGGCTACACGGTGGCATAAATAAGCTTAAAAAGATTTCCTGATCTGCCTCATGTCTTTATGCCGTTTAACATGCATTGTCAAACATATAAAACAATTGACTGACTATGTTTTTTGAGCATTTGCATAATTAACAGCATCGTTAATTCGTAGAACCATTGTATCATAACCGGTATAACCATTTGCAATTAAGTGGAATTTTGCTGCCGTAATTTGCATAAGAACACATGGATACCCGGTTACCTTAAGCTGTTTTATTAAAGAGAACTCCTGATATGCTTTTTCTTTGTATTCTTTACTATGTAGCTTCTCGAAGAAGTCCTTTTCATCAATATCATACTGAAGCACAAGATGGCGATACGCTTCATCATCGCACAAATCCCTTCCCTCAACATGTAAGGCATATTGAAGGTCTGATGCAAATTCTACCTGGTTATCGGGCAAATATTCTTTGAAAATGCAAAGAGCAACCGCAGGCTTTTCAGAATTCGGATACCAGTCGCTATCTGAAGAATTTTTAATATGCCATAAATAATCATCTCCGAATCTAACACCGGTAACAGCTTCCACGTTTTTATATGCACCCAGAATATAGTTAGCCGTAACGCTGATATGTGTGGGGTTTCGTGGAAGGATCATTCCTCCTGACAATACTTCAAATTTAAAAAGCCGGCTAAAATCTTTCCTGATTTTTTTTATTACCGGACTGAATCCAAAGCACCATCCGCAGTAAGCATCATAACAATAAATAATATTCATGTTTAAATTTACAACGATGTTTTAATATCATTGAATAAGCAATTGTCTGGTTTGCATTTAAGGCTTCACTCCGTTCAACTTATCCTCTCTTAAATTAATCATTTTGGATTATCGGGATTTTGTGAAAACAACAAGATAGTGTTCTGTCAGGAGCGAGTCCCGTTAGGGCAATGTCATTCAGTTAAGGATTAAGCATGTTAAGTGGTTATGAAAGTGCATTAAGTACTACGTCAGAAGGGAACCGCAAAGGACGCAAAGGGAAAACCCGCAAAGGGCGCAAAGAGATCATAATTGAATGAAGTACCGAATTGTTTTGATGCCGGTATCCATCTTTGCGCTCTTTGCGGGTTTTCCCTTTGCGTCCTTTGCGGTTCCCTTCTGGCTTAAAACAGATGCTATTAAATTTGGTCTTGATCATCGAATAGCTGTCTTAACTTAAGGTAAATGTTATTACATGTATTGTAGCAAGAACCATTAGTACCTTCTAATGATTAACACCTATTGCATCATTAATTAAAAGGCTTCGACAATATTTAGCTTTTTAATAAGTTTTCAACTTCTTAATAACATCATGTTTAAAAATCCAACATTTATGAAATCTGTCTTTACTTTCTTTTCAAGAAAGACCTACCTCCTGTTTGCGCTATTCCTCTTATCAGGAATAATGGCGGAAGCACAGTTAAAAATTGGTACTAACCCTACCGTCATTCAAAGATCATCCATCCTGGAACTGGAAAGTAGCCGGCAGGGCTTGCTCTTACCAAGATTAACGGATACGGCAGCAATAAACCTGTTAACACCCCCGGACGGGATGATGATTTATCTCGTTCCAGACAATAGCTTGCGTATCAGAAGTAATGGAATCTGGAAAAAAGTTGCTGAAAATGCCGGCGCCGCGAGCACCAACTGGACGATAACCGGAAATACATTAACTGATTCAACACTGAATTTTTTAGGAACTATTGATGGCAAGCCATTGACCATTAAGACGAATAATTTGCCTCGTTTAATGGTGGGTAGTAATGGCAATGTTGGAATTGGCACTACAACGCCAACGGCAAAATTTGAAGTAAATGGCACTGTAAAGTTTGATACTATTACCTCAAGTACCACCGAAGTTACAGTGCTGGTGTTGGCTGCGGATGGATCTGTATTGAAAAGAAATATTTCAGCGGCTGCATTTGCCAATGCCATTCAAGCTATAAATGGTATACAGGCACGCACACTGAGTCTTACTTCCCGCACTGGTTTAACGAACGATTCCATACAGGTTGTAAACAATGCTGTAGATAGCACCATATCACTAATTATGCCGGTACAGAATGGTTCTTCGGTTACTAAACCTTATGGATTTTTAACTTATGGTGACTGGCAGAAAATACGCAGTGGTATCCAGGTTATAACCATAGGTGCTGTAGGTGGTACCTCAAATGTAAATGGCGCCACAATTACTGCTACTGATAGCTCTCGCACAATTAATTTAACTCCTGCCGACGGGGCCAATCCCGGTCTTTTAACTGCTATTGCTCAAACAATCGGTGGTGATAAAACCTTCAATGGTAATATTATTTCCAATGGTACCCTTACTTTAAATAATGTAGCTACTAATAGTGCATTAGATTCCGTATTGGTAATCAGAAATGGGCTGGTTCAGAAAAGACAGGTTAATACCGCCGCCTTTAGCGGAGCAATCAGAAGCATAAACGGTAACAGGGATTCACTGCAAACATTCTCTTTCAGGAATACAGGAACCGATCTAACGGTAAGCACCAACGGAATCGATTCGGTTCGTTTGAATGTACCGGATGCAGGTACCGGGGCAAGGGGTGTGGTAACAACAACTGCGCAAACGTTTGCCGGAACCAAGCATTTTGCCGATTCATTAGCTGCAGGAGTAGCTTTATTGGTAGGTAGTGCTGCAGGCAGTGCTAATTCAACAGTACAGGTAAACGGATCGGTATCGATGTCTATCATAACCGTTACTGGTTCAACCACTCTGGATGCAACGCATAATACCGTTTTAGGTAATACCACTGGTAGTGCCATTACAATTACGTTGCCCTCACCAACTAATATAGCCGGCCGTATTTACACAATAAAGAAAATCGGAACAGGAGATCTTGACAACCCGCTTACCATCACTCCAACAGGTGGAACTATCGACGGCGGTACAAACTTTATTATTTACAACGACTACACTTTCGTTACACTACAAACGGATGGCACTAATTGGTATATTATCAAGAAGTAACACCTTCCTGTAGTTCAATTAGAAAATACTATGCAAAATGCCAAAGGGTTATTTTTTGGACTAGGTTTGTTATTATTAAGTACGATCGGTTTTTCCCAGCAATTAAAGCTCGGGAAAAATCCGTATGTAGTAAATAAATCTGCAGTTTTGGAATTGGAATCTTCAAACCAGGGCTTGTTATTTCCGAGGCTCGCAGATACAGCGCAGATCAATCTGTTAGGTCCGCCTGATGGCATGGTGATATTTTTAATCCCCTCTCTTCAATTATTTCTTCGAACTGGTGGCTTTTGGAAACCGTTAACGGTTTCTTCGGCTTTAAACAACTATTGGTCTCTTAACGGTAATGGAAGTACAACAGCTTCCAACTTTTTAGGTACCACTGACTTTCGCAGTATAAATTTTCGCACCAATAATAACCAGATTTTTCTGCTAGACAGTTTGGGAAATGCCGCTATTGGAAATGCCCCGGCCTTTACTACAGGAATCAACCAGGAAAAATTTCTCGTAGACGGTGGCGCTGCAACTACGTCTTTTAATCTTATCAGCGGAAAAGGGAATATCAATAATTATTTGCAGTTGAATATCCAGAATAAATCCGCTGGCAATGCAGCAAGCTCAGATGTAGTGGCTACCAATGACCAGGGAACGGAAGCCAACGGCATTAATTTTATAGATATGGGCATTAATTCCAGCGCATACTCTAATACAGGCGTTCTTGGCGGCATCAGCAATGCCTATTTATACAGTACCGGCAATGATCTTATAATTGGTAATGCCTCCGTTAAGCCTCTGCGTTTTTTTACCGGGGGTACTGCTATTACTAATGAAAGACTACGCATTGACAGCATTGGCAACGCGGGTTTTGGAGTAACAGTTCCTACGGCAGTTCTGCATTTAAAAGCAGGTACAACTACCGCTAATACTGCGCCGTTAAAGTTTAGTTCAGGCGCTTTAATGACGGCGCCCCAGATCGGAGCCGTTGAATTTCTTACAGATAAGTTCTACAGCACCATAACAACAGGTACCGCCAGAAAAGAATTTACGTTGAATGATGGCGTGTTAACGTCGGGCCGTGTGCCTTATGCATCTACCAATGGAAGGCTGATAGACAATACCGCGATGACTTTTTCAGGTACACGGCTAACAACGTACATGACATTGCCGCCAGGCACTACTGCAGCTGCTCCACTGATATTTGGATCGGGGCCATTACTTAACACTTCTGTTGCAGGTGCCATGGAATTCCTGACAGACAACCCAACCTTTACTATAACAACAGGCACGAGCAGGAAACAATTTACACTCAATGATGCTCCTTTAACGTCTGGCAGGGTTCCTTTTACAACTATCAACGGAAGGTTAATGGATACCGCCTCGATGACTTATGCGAACAGACGGCTATCACCCACTTATTTAAGTCTGGCTGCCGGTACGGCAACCGCCGGTACAGCGCCTTTGGTAATGACTGCCGGAGTGAATTTAACAACAGCAGTCCCCGGTGCAATTGAATTTGACGGAACGCATTTTTATGGTACGATCGGTACAACACGTTATACCTTTGATCAGCAGGCAGGAACCGTTTATACCGGCAGTAACGGTATAGCGCTCGTCGGCAATGATTTTCGAAATACCTTATTCACAGGTATAGCAGGAGACCAAACTGTAACAGCAGGCACAGCAGCAGGAAATTCATTGACTTTATCTTCTACCACTAACGCCACCAAGGGTAAAATTTTTTTTGGAACATCGGGTTATAATGAAGCGGCTAATAGGTTAGGGTTAGGCAATAATATCCCAACAGAAGTGTTGGATGTTACGGGTAATCTTAAATTCAGCGGTGCACTCATGCCCAACAACCTGCCTGGCACCACGGGTTATTTTTTAGCCTCTGCCGGCGCAGGCGCAGCACCTACCTGGAATGCATTTGATACTACCAGTATTGCCGGATTTTCTCAAAAGGTTCGATCCCTTTTTTCTGCAACAGGTCCTATCACTTATTCAAACGGGCTGATCGGTATCAATCAGGCAACAACTTCAACAGATGGTTACCTGAGCAGCACCGACTGGAATACTTTTAATAGTAAGGCCGGTGCATATACCAGCGGTAATTTAACCGAAACAGGATCATCTGTTCTCACTATTACCGGAGGAACCAATGCTGTTTTAGGCAGCGGTACTACCCTGCTGGTTAAACAGGCTAACGGCTCGCAAAACGGTTTTTTATCAAGTGCTGACTGGACTGCATTTAATGGTAAACAAACTGCTTTAACCTTTGGCAACGTTACAGGTTCCGATTTTGGCATCACAGGTGGTACCGGAGCTGTTATTGGTTCCGGTCTGGCACTTGCGCTTGCTACCGTAAATTCCAATACGGGTTCTTTTGGCGATGCTACCCATTCCGCTAATTTCACTGTGAATGGAAAAGGATTAATTACAGCCGCAGGAAGTAATTTAATTGCTTTTCCCGTTACCAGTGTCAACACCTTAACCGGGGCGGTTTCCCTGGGCATCTCTAACATGAACGATGCTACCATCACTACCCCCGCTTCAAACCAGGTATTACAATACAATGGAACAAGATGGGTTAACACCACGCCGTCTTATATCTCAACCGCCATTACATCATTGAACGGACTGACGGCAGCCATACAAACTTTTGCAACTCCGGCAACAGGTGGAACGGCGCCGGCATGGAGCTCTATCGGCACAGCACACACGCTGAGCATACCAATGGCGTCGGCAACAAGTGTAACAGCCGGATTATTGTCAAATGCAGATTGGACAACTTTTAACGGTAAACTATCAACCGTAGATACCACCAACATTGCTAATTTTTATATTAAATCGCGTTCTCTTTTAAGTGCCACAACGGGCATCAGTTACAACAGTGGTACAGGAGTAATCGGCAACTCAGGCGTTTTATCAGTTAACGGTAACGTAGGAGCGCTGACTATGGACACAACATATATCAGTAGCTTTTCACAAAAAACGAGAAGTCTTTTTGGAGGCATAGCACCCATAACCTATGCCAATGGGCAGGTAGGAATAACACAGGCAGGCACCTCTTCAAACGGTTACCTTAGCAGTGCAGACTGGAATACCTTTAACGGAAAACTTGGCTCTGTAACCAGCGGCAATTTAACAGAGTCAGGTTCAAGCGTATTAACGATCACAGGTGGAACCGGCGCAGTACTTGGCAGTGGCACTACCCTGCTGGTTAAACAGGCTAACGCCTCACAAAACGGTTTTTTATCAAGTGCCGACTGGACTGCATTTAACGGTAAACAAACTGCTTTAACCTTTGGCAACGTTACTGGTTCCGATTTTGGAATCACAGGTGGTAATGGCGCAGTAATCGGTTCCGGCGTTGTTTTATCACTGGCAACGGTAAATACAAACACCGGTGTTTTCGGTTCCACCACAGTAGTTCCTCAAATTACAGTAAACGGAAAAGGGTTGATTACGGCTATAACACCACAGACAATTGCTTTTCCCGTTACCAGCGTTAACACCTTAACCGGTGCGGTTTCTCTGGGCATCTCCAATATGAACGACGCCACCATCACTACCCCCGCTTTAAACCAGGTGTTGCAATACAATGGAACAAGATGGGTTAACACTACACCATCGTATATTTCAAGCGCCATTACATCATTGAACGGGCTGACGGCGGCCATACAAACTTTTGCAACTCCGGGAACAGGTGGAACGGCGCCGGCATGGAGTTCTACCGGTACAGCACACACGCTGAGCATACCAATGGCATCGGCAACAAGTGTAACGGCGGGATTATTATCAAATTCGGATTACAATAATTTTACGGGCAAAGTTGGCAGTATTACCTTGAACGGAAACAGTGTAGATTCAATTACTACGTTTTCAGTAGTAGCTGGTGCGGCTACCGGTACGCTGAACCTAAAGGCACAGTCTACCAATAAAGTGTTTGCTGCACCGGCAAACGGATCGAACGGTTTGCCGACGTTCAGGGCGTTGGTAGCAGGTGATTTGCCCGCAGGAAGCGGTACAGTTACTTCAGTGGGCCTTGTATTACCCGGGATCTTTAATGTTACGGTTTCTCCTATCACAACTTCAGGATCATTAACGGCGACATTCCTGAGCCAAACTGCCAATCAGGTGTTCGCAGCCCCGAACGGTTCTGCCGGAACACCCATATTCCGGTCGTTATCTCCTGCTGATCTTCCAATTGCCACTGCAGCATTGATAGGGGGAGTTTCCATTGGCACGGGTCTGAGTGTAACGCCGGCAGGTGTATTAAGCACTCTTTCTGCTCCGCCAAGCGGCGCTGCGGGCGGAGATCTGACGGGTACCTATCCTAACCCGGCACTGATAAATACCGCTGTAACAGCCGGTACTTATGGTAACGCCGGAGGCACTTCCTATCCTAATATCATTGTAGATGCAAAAGGTAGAATTACCGGCGCTACGTCAGTAACTATTACCGGCGCAGGACTTGGAGCCATTACTTCACTCAATGGCCTGACAGGTAGTGCTGCAACAGCACAGAGTTTTGGAGTACCAAGCACTGCAGGTACTACCCTGGGCTGGACTTCTTCCGGAGCCACTCATACCCTGAATATTCCTTTGGCTTCCTCAACTGGTGCCACAACCGGGTTGCTATCTAATGCAGACTGGACAACCTTTAATAATAAGTGGGCCTATAACGGCAGCACCGTTGGATCAGTAAAGAACTTTGGAACCAGCGACAACTACGACCTTCCTTTTATTACAAATAATACCGAAAAGATGCGGTTGACCAGTACCGGCTTTCTTGGTATCGGTGTTACCAGCCCACTACAGGTTGTTGACATTGCAGGTAATCTGCAATTTACAGGTGCCCTTATGCCCAATGCCAATGCAGGAAGTGCAGGGAATTTTCTTCAATCCAATGGCCCAAATACGGCACCAACGTGGATCAATGCAGCTCCGTTTCTGAATACTCTGTCATGGTCGGTGAATGGTAACAGCAGTACCAATCCGCCAACAAGCTTTTTGGGTACTACAGATGACAAACAATTGGTACTAAAATCCAACGGCCAGTCTTACATGGAATTTGGACGCCGGCAGACGTTGGGACTGACGCAATCCTTCACAGATTACACCGATAATGATGAAAAGGTTACTTTGCTGCGGTCTGCATTGCAATTTGAGGCCCCTGCGGCACAGTTTTACAAACCTAAAATGTATACCGATGTAAATGGAAACTTCAGGGTAAAGGGAAGCTCTGCAGGAACAGACTATTTTGAGTTTGGTTCAACCGGCACAAATAATAACGGCGGTTTTGAATTTATTATCGGGGATGACGGCGACGAGCCGATCGTGTTTAAAAGTTACACGGTCAATGTAGGTATGTCGGAAATCATGCGCCTGCAAAGTGGCAGGATGGCCGTGGGATCAAACGCCTTTGATGCCGGCAATCCCGAAAAATTACTGATCGACGCAGGAGTTACCAATTCTTTTAACCTAATGACGGGTAAAGGAAGTATCGATAATTATTTACAGATCAATGTAAAAAATAGTTCAGCTACCGCTAATGCCAGTTCAGATCTGGTAGCATCTGCCGACAATGGTTCCGAAACGGTCAATTTTATTGACATGGGTATCAATTCCAGTGTGTATGCTAACAATTCTAATCCTATACTGAATGGCGTAAATAATTCCTACATCTATACCACCGGCAATGATTTTTTAATCGGTAACGGTACGGCTTCCAAAAGTATGTTATTTTTTACAGGCGGTACAGCTCTTGCCAATGAAAGGATGCGGATTGATGGTAGCGGTAATGTTGGCATTGGCGGCAATCTTGGTATTGGCGTTACCACTCCATCTTACAAGTTACAGGTAGTGGCTCCCTCAAATCCCTTATACTTAAGTGGAGTCCTTACCGGCCTTAACACCGACAGTATTTTAACTATTACCGGCGGCGTTGTCAGGAAACTCAATTTATCCGCTATATCAGCTACACCTGGTGGTGCTGCAGGAGGAGACCTGACAGGAACTTATCCTAACCCCTCTCTTGCAACTTCAGGAGTAACGGCAGCTATTTACGGAAACAATACGGGTACTTCTTATCCATACATTACGGTAGATGCTAAAGGAAGGATCACCAGTGCCAGTTCCGTAGCTATTACCGCTGCAGGACTTGGTGCGATCACTTCATTGAATACTTTAACTACTACCAGCCAAACTTTTGGGGTTCCCGGCGTAACAGGCAACGCTCCTAACTGGAGCTCCGCTGGTTCTGTTCATACGCTCAATATTCCACTGGCTTCAGTATCAACGGTTACGGCAGGTTTGATTTCGTATGCAAATTTCAATACATTTAATACTAAGGTCGGAAGTATATCACTTACACTACCCTCCATTTTTAATGCAACTACTTTTGGTGTAACAGCGGGTGCTGCTTCGGCCACTATGACCTTAAGTAACCAGGCCGCCAATCAGGTTTTTGCGGGTCCTTCTTCCGGAGCTTCGGCGGCGCCGGCTTTCAGGGCGTTAACGGCTGCTGATCTGCCTGCAGGTACCGGTAACACCGCTAACACATGGACAACTACAGGAAATGCCGGAACATCAGCTGGAACAAATTTTCTTGGAACCACAGACGCCCAGGATCTGGTGTTTAAAACTTTTAGCAACGAACGATTAAGAATAATTAACGGGGTCAGTTCCAGTACCGGCACAGCCGGTGACATTGTCGTGGGTGACGCGAACTCAGGTACTATGAGGTCTAACAAAGAATTTGTAATGCGTCAGGATGGTGATGTCTACGGTGCTTCAGTACTAAGGCTTCGTAACAGGAATGGTGAAAACGGGGCCATTTTCGAAACTATCGGGGCATCAGCCAGCCTGGTAGATTTTATCTTTAAAACGGGTACTGTTACTTCACCGCTGACAAGCAACATACGGTTTGAAACAAGAGCAGGCAGTTCGCTAAAAGTATCAGGAAATGCTACAGAATGGCAATTTGGGCAGCCTGATGTAACAAATGGAGGGCCTACGCTGGTTGTAGGGGCTTCAGGAGCTGGAAGTAATTCAGCGATTCTAATTGGAAACTTTGGCGTTGGAAATTCTAACCCGACAGAGAAATTAGATATTACAGGGAACCTTAAGTTTTCAGGAGCTTTGATGCCCAATAACACTGCCGGCACTTCCGGATTTCTTTTAACATCGGGAGGCGCAAATGTAGCACCGGGCTGGTTAAGTCCTGCAAGTTTAATCGCTTCAAACGCCTGGTCTCTTACCGGAAACACCGGAACAACATCCGGTACAAACTTTATAGGCACTACAGATAATAAAAGTTTTGTAATGCGCAGTGCCGGAGCTCAGGGTATCATCCTGGATAGCCTTGGAAATGTAGGCATTGGCGCTGCTCCTGCATTTACCGCAAGTCCTAACAGAGAAAAACTATTAGTAGATGCCGGTACCAATGCCGCCAGTGATTATATCAATGTGGTCAGTGGTAAAGGAAACACAAATAATTACCTGCAGGTAAATATTCAAAACCGGTCCAGCGGAACGGCCGCCAGCTCAGATATTGTTGCAACCAATAATCTTGGAAGTGAAAGTGGAAATTATATAGATATGGGTATTAATTCAACAGGGTTTGCAACCGGGGGAATATTAGGCGCGCCCAATACTGCTTATTTATATGCTACGGGTAATGACTTTGTGCTTGGCAACCAAACTTCGGGAAGGCCTTTGCGGTTTTACACAACCGCCGGCGGTACAAGCGCAGACGCTATGCGAATTGATTCTGCAGGTAGAGTGGGTATCGGCAATGTGCCCACACAGAAACTGGATGTAACGGGTAATGTAAAATTTTCCGGTACGTTAATGCCTAACAATGATCCTGGAACCGCAGGCATGTTTTTACAATCATTGGGAGGCGCTGCTGCACCCGTTTGGTTTGATGCAAGTAATTACGCCTGGGGATTAACCGGAAACACCGTTGCAGGCGTTACTAACAATTTTTTGGGAACTAAGGACGCACAACCTTTGTCGTTGCGAACTTCTAATGCAGAAAGGATGCGAATAGACGCCAGTGGAAATGTAGGTATAGGAACAACCGCACCAGCGGAAAAATTAGATGTAGCAGGAAATATTAAGATAAGCGGCGGCAATAGAAGATTGTCTTTTGCAACACCGGGAGGAGATCCGGATGCGGCCATTGAAAGCCGTCTTTTTTCAGGTTCAGAGGGCAATGAGCTGCTATTTTATCAGGGCAATGATAATCAAACAGCATATGGACCGGACAGAATCAGAATGGTTTCGGAAGAGTTCAGGATCCAGGGTTTTAAAAATGCGAACGGTTCATTGGCGACAGCAGAAACAGAAACGGGAACCGTTAATAAAATGGTTATAGATGCAAATGGCGCTATGGTTGTTGGTACCGGCACACTTGACGCTACAAGCCCTGAGCAATTGCTGGTAGATATGGGAACAGCCTCTTCTATTAATGTTATTTCCGGAAAAGGAAATATCAATAATTATTTGCAGTTAAATATTCAGAATAAATCAAACGGGGTTGTAGCAAGTTCCGATGTTGTTGCTACCAATGACCTGGGAACAGAAGGCAATGGCACTAATTTCATTGATATGGGAGTTAATTCAAGCGGAAATACCAGTACAGGTGTTCTGGGAGGTGCTAACACAGCTTATCTGTATAGTACCGGAGACAATATGGTGATAGGAAATGGCACCAGTAATAAAGATGTGGTTTTTTTTACATCGGTAGGGAATACAAGTACGGAAAGAATGCGACTCAATACTTCCGGATTGATTCCCGGTGGAAATGGCGCCCATACCTTAGGCAGTTCTACAAACAGGTGGAGCGCAGTATGGGCTGTTAATGCTGCGGTTCAAACCTCAGACAGGCGTGAGAAAACCAACATTACAGACTTACATTACGGACTAAAAGAAATCTTAGCACTGCGGCCTGTTAGTTATAATTGGAAAAAAGCTCCGGATGGCGACAGGATGCTTGGATTGATTGCCCAGGAGACAAAGCAAATTGTTCCTGAAGTAGTAGTAGGTGATGAAACAAAGGAAATGCTTGGGATGAAATATACCGAGTTGGTGCCGGTTTTAATCAACGCTATCAAAGAACAGCAGAAGCAGATCGATGATTTAAAGGAACAAATATTAAAGCTTAAGAAATGATCTTTGACGTTTTTATCTGTAGTTAAAATTAATTCCTGATAACACTACTATATCAATACACTAATACGTTATATAGTGGTATTCAGTCGTGTACAAGGAATGATACACTCACGTTGGGAAAAAGTTCCTGAAACCGGAAACCTGATCAACGAAAGTTTATCATAGTATGTTGACTATCAGTATGTTTTAGTATTGGTATATGATTGGATATAATACTAAGAACATCTAACCCCTATAATTGAAAACTACCCTTGAATATATCATCTTTGCCGCAGGAGTACTCCTTTCGGGTTACACTACTGCGACAGCACAATCAGGTTTCTTCGTTCCTGCCGGCGGCAAAATATTTTTTAATGGTGACAGCGCCACAGTATTCTCTGATGTGTTAAACCAGGGTAAACTGGGCGTTGGAAAAAGTGCAACGGTTAATTTTAAAGGACACAAATGGGAAAACGGTAATCAGTCAATGATCACCGATGAAAGTGCAGGAGGCGACGGCGCAAGCGGTGTTGGTGGTTTGGTTCGTTTTGTGTCAAATGATACGGCGCCCCAGGTATTAACCGGCGGCTATAATGCAGCAACCCGCACCGGTGCTGCATTTTATCACTTGAAAGTTGAAAATGCTGCGGGAGTGGAATTACAGGGAAGTAATGCAAAAGTGAGGAACGAGCTACAATTCGTTGAAGGAGTAGTGTATGTTAAAAATAATATCCTTGTTGTAGGTGATGGTAATCCCGGAATAATAAGCGGTTACGATTCCCTGCATTATGTAGTTACCGATAATGGCGGAACAGAAGGATTCCTGCTTCGCGAAGGAATTACCAACGCAAATGGAAAAGTAGTATTTCCTGTTGGAAGCAAACGAAATGCTTACACCCCGGTTGGTGTTCAAAGCCACGCTTCGCAACCCGATAATTTTTATGTTAACGTTGAAGATGGTGTAAAAAGAGAACTTTTCAGACCCGACCTTTCCAAAGAAAGCGTTAATAAAACATGGCAGGTAGGGAAGCAGTTGAGGCCTGACAAAGATGAGGTGGAGATTACTTTGCAACATTTAAATGAAGACGAAGGATCAACCTTTGCTTCAAGCAAAGAATATGCTTATATATCTCATTACCTGCAAAAGCTTTGGGATGCCGGATCACCACAAAAGCAACCGTCTGCAGGTACACTCACTACAGGTGCTGTATTAACTAAAAGCGGCGTTAATAGCCGAACCTTTAACGGCATCATTTCATCTAATTCATACTTCACCAAGCTCACCGGTAAGGGTGACACCAGCATCAGAAAAACAATCCTTTGGTTAAATGGATACCGGCTGGATGCAAATTTTGTAAGGGTTTACTGGAGAACCAATCCTGAAATTAATAATAAATATTTTGTTGTACAAAGAAGACTTAGTTCAGAAACAGACTTTAAAAATATAGATACCGTATTAACGCTGTCTGTAAACGGTATCAGCCTAACGGATCTGAATTACGAAATAAAAGATCCTAATAGTTATAACGGAGTTTCTTTTTACCGGTTGATGCTGGTTGACCAGGGCAACAAATCAAGTTTTTCAAACATCATTGCAGTGGCCCCCGCCCCCGGCAAGTATAAACTTTTGTTATGGCCAAATCCAACACCAGACAAATTCTACATTGGCTTAAACGGAGAAGTGAATGTAAAAACCATCATTATCTGGACGGCCATCGGACAGAAATTACGCCAGATAGACGTAAACGGAAGAAGCATCATTGAAGTAAGCGGATTGACACCGGGTACGTACATGGTGAGCTTCATATCTACAGCCAATCAGATCATCGATACTAAGAAGGTAATAGTAATCGGGCATTGATATTATGTTAATTGTAACCAACGTACTACCTCTCAGGCGTTCTAGCAGTTCTTTTAACCACAGAGGGCACAGAGGAAGAAACACAGAGGGCGCAGAGGGAACCCTCTGCGCCCTCTGTGTTTCTTCCTCTGTGCCCTCTGTGGTTAAAAAACACTTATAATTTTAGGTATTACAAATCCATGAGTAACTTCATACTTAACTCTTAATACTACAACTTACGAATTAACCCCCGCCAGGTATCGGGCAGCTTATCTTCCAGGGCATTAAATCTTAATCCGAAAGTTATCATAAAGGAACTCTCTTCCGCCAGTACACCAATGGAGGATACGGGTGTAAATGAATTGGTGTACCTGAACGAGCCGGCTATAAAATAATCATCTCCATTATATCCAACGGAGCCGGACATACGCAGGCTCGTTTGCCAGTGCATGCCGCTTTGTTTTGATGTCTGTGAGTTTGCACGATGGTATCCAAAACCGGTACCAACAAATATTCCTCCCGTTAAGAAATATTTTCCTTCTTCAAATACTTTATTGTAAACATAGCCCGGACGAAGATCCAGGTTGATAATGGTAAGGCTTGTTAATCCGGCCATTTTATCAAATAAGGCTACATAATAACTTTCTGCAGGAATGATCAGGCCTCCGTTGCCGGTGCCCCGTATAAGCATTGGGTTTATCTCAAACATAAAGCCACCCGCAGAGCGCTTCTGCAATTGTGAAAAATCCCTGATGGCTGCAAGTGATAAGTGCCTGTAATTAGGATGCAGCAACCAGTAAGGACTTAACTTAAAAAGATTAATGGAAGTACTACGTACGTTTGAATTCTTTTTATCTTTAAGCGCTGCCACGTTACTATAAAGTCCAATCTTACCGCCAAAGTTAACAACACCATTATAAGTATTAAGTGCAATGGATAACGACCGGTTATTAGTCTTGCTCTTTAAACTTTGAGAAAAGGAAAGGTTCAGGAATTTATAGGAAAGGTTTACCGCAATATTAAGACCTGTATTAAATGGAAAACTTACTGAAGGCGGTACCAGTGTATTGTCAGGGCTTATATCCAGCCCGGCGCCTGTTTTTTCCAATGAAAGTTTTACTACATAGGGTAATTTGAAATCGGAAATATAATCCGGATCAGCCTTTTGCTGGCAATCAGAACATACCCAACTCATCAATGCATAAATAATTAACAGCAATTTTCTGGTCATACAAATAAAATTAAGCTATGCAACTTTAAATACAGCTACAACTAACAGGCAACAGAATATTACTCTGCGACAATAACCAGCAAAAGTACCAGAGTAAGGAGTTACCATTAGCCTTTAATACAGTATTAATCCGTCGTGAGGATAGTCTACCATTACTAAGGTTAAAAGCGCCGCTGAACCGGCAATAAAAACACTTACATACGTTATAGGTAACATTTCGGCCACATCTGCACTTACCGGTAGCACTGAAAAGTTCGTACTATCGGGCAGCAAAGCCGGTGAATTTTTAAGAAACACTTCACTAAAATGTTCAAATCCAAACCTCGTATGAGTGAACCTGTTTTAAAAAGTATCAGCATATTCATGACCGTAGATCTGAAAACGATTCATGAATATTTCAATGTGCACGATCCCGCTCCTATTTACAAAAGACAGCTTAGTCAACAACTAGAAGGTTACATTAACGAATCGGTAGTTTCCGCAAAAAGATATTCGGTCATTTTTTACAAGTTGAAATGCACCAGTGAAATTGACAAGCAATATACTGAACCATTGATGTATGCGATTCGCCGTCATTTTCAGGCAAAAAAACAAATCAGCATCATGGAGTTTGACAAGTTCAAGCGACGCTCCTGGATGCTTCTCGCCATGAGCCTTACGGTGGTAATACTTTCACAGGGATTTTTACCATTGCTGCTTAATCATAATGACAGTATTCAATCGGGCATCGGAAATACATTAGATGTTTTTACTTATGTGATATTATGGCGGCCCATCGAGCGGTTACTTTTTTACTGGAACCCTCACCTTAAAGACATCAGCCTGCTTAATAAACTGGCAACAGCGGAATCAATAATAATTAACAATGAAAAATAGCATACTGCTTATGGTAACAGTGGTACTGTTTAATAATGCAGTTGCCCAGTCCGGTATAGGGCTGGAGCAATATTTTTATTTTGGAAAAAGCCAGGATGTGTCTTTGGTAACTATCGGTTATTATCAAAGCGCTCATAACTGGTATGGAGAAGTGCGTTATAATTACGAAGAAAGAAAAACCATGTCTCTATATGCAGGCAAAACTTTTTATGGAGGTAAAAAGCTTTCTTATACCGTTACACCAATGCTCGGCGTACTGGTTGGTCAGTACAATGGAGGTTCCGTGGGAACAAACCTGGATGTTTCTTATAAGAACTTTGATCTGTTATCACAGGTTCAATATATATTTTCAAAGAACGACAGGAGCAGGAATTTTATCTTAAACTGGTCGGAATTAAGTTATCAAATTTTGTCTTTCCTGAAATCTGGAATGGTTCTTCAACAATCTACTGTGTACCAGTCGCCACTAAAGGTAGAAGCCGGTGCTTTCATAGGATTGTCATATAAAAATTGGGAACTACCGGTATATGTATTCAGTCCTTTTAGTAAGGACAGAAATTACGTGATAGGAATAAGTTATGCATGGCAGCAGGGTTCGCGAAGTAATAATCATGGTCCGGCGCCTTCTTTAAAAGCAAGAAAAAAAGTAGCGGTAGAGTAAGCAGTTATAAAAATTAATGTAGGAAAAAACTTCTTAAATCAGATAATACCTGTGTATCCCGGTATTCATCAAATCTAACATATGAGCAGTAACTATATATTTTTGGAGATATTTTGTGAGATTTTGATGCCCTGGTTTTTGTATACCTGGTGGTTTAAATTGTTAGTAGTCATTTTAGTTGGAATAGGAGTATGGATTGCCTTTCAAATTAAAATAAGCAAAGTAAAAAATCAGAAATCCGAATTAGGACAACGTTTGCAGGAGCAAACCGAACTTTTGTCGTATGCAGTAAGCAACGAGCAGAAATCAATTAGCGACGCTGAACTGGCAAACCGTACTAAAAGCCAACTGTTAACAAGAATCAGTCATGAGGTAAGAACTCCTATGAATGGCGTGATAGGTATGGCCTCTCTGTTATCTGAAACCTCCCTTACAACCGAACAACGTGAATATGCCGATTCCATTCGAAGCAGTGGTCAAAAACTACTGATGGTAATTAATGAAATCCTGATGAACGACATTCTCGAATATTCGAAAGTGGAATCAGGAAAGGCATTAGACCCGAAAGATTTTGACCTGGTAAGCAGTTTAGAAGAGATTTTAGAAGTCTTTGCAACAAAGGCCACTCATGCCGGTGTTGAACTTTTATACAAGATTGAACCTGATGTACCAACGCATATTGTTGGAGATATTGTACGGCTTCGCCAGATATTAATGAACGTCATAGATAATGCCATTACGTTTACAAAACAGGGTGAGATTTTTGTTGGCGTACGGCTGCTGGATTCTTCAAATGAAAAAGGCCTTAACATCGGCTTCGAAGTAAGAGATACCGGTGAAGGAATGAGTAATGACGACAAAGAACAACTGCGCCGGTATTTTTCAGAAATTAACTCTGTTACAAACATCAAAGCAGGAGCCGGATTAGGACTGGACATTTCAAAAAGACTGGTTGCACTCATGGGTGGGCAAATGAAGGTAGAAAGCCAGGAAGGCGTTGGAACTACCTTCGGATTTAATATTTATACCCATCAAAGCCTGCAACCGGCAAGGAGAGACCTACACCATGACAGAGATGGCCTTGAAGGAAAACGCTTGTTGATAGTTGATGATAATGATACCTCCGCCAACATATTAAAAACCTTGTTAGAACAATGGAAACTGGTTTGTATTAAGACTTCCTCCGGCAGGCAGGCACTTGATATCTTAAAAAACAACGAAGCAATTGACCTGATTATCACCGACCTTAAAATGCCGGAGACGGATGGCATTGAAATATCAAAAGAAAACAGGAACAGGTATCCTAACATTCCTATTATATTGTTAAGCAATGTTGGCGATGAAAGCAGTAAACAATACCCTGAACTTTTTTATTCCGTTTTATACAAACCCCTGAAGCAACACCTTCTTAGCACACAGGTATTCGGCGGACTTAGAAAACAATACAAGCCGACATTAGAAAAGCAGAATAATAGCAAAAAGCTTACGCCGGATTTTGCCCAGCAATATCCACTACGGATACTCATTGGCGAAGATGATGCAATGAACCAGCAACTGGCCATTAAAATACTTGGTAAACTGGGTTACAAACCAGATGTTGCACCTAATGGCCAGGAAGTATTGGAAATTGTAAGTCATGATAATTACGATCTTATACTTATGGACGTACAGATGCCGGTTATGGATGGCCTGGAAGCAACCCGTATGATCCGCCTTTGCCTGAGTGTTCAGCCAATAATTATAGCCATGACAGCAAACTCCATGCAGGGCGACCGTGAAGAATGCCTGCGTGCAGGCATGGATGATTACATAAGCAAGCCCGTTAACATCATTGAACTGGTCAATATCATTGAGAAATGGGCGCTGGAAATCAGAGCGCAGAAGTAATGATTAATTATTAATGATTAACGGATAGAGATTCCGATTAGAGTTAATATTAACACAGCATCTATCCGTTAATAATTAATCATTAACCATTAATCATTAACAAGCACCTGTGCCCAGCTTTTGTTTTTTATATAGTCGAACATCAGCCAGTTGGCAAGGCCTGAAAGGGCTATGCTGATGATCACTACTACCGGAAGATTGTAGGTGATTGCCTGCAGCAAGCCCAGCAGGCTTACCAGTCCGAAACTTAACATAGAACGTAATATAGCTCCGATTTTCTGACTTGTTTGCTGCATGGCTGAAAACGGGAAATTTTTAAGCATGATTAAAGACAAGATTAAACAACCTAACACTACATTAGATATTCCCAGTATTATATTAGGCACAATGCTAAAACCCAGTAAGGAGATCATTATCACGGAGAGAACAAGCACTACGGGAATGTAAAATTTTAAGATAACCGCTTTCAAAGCGCCCGAAAAAATATGTCCGGGCTTTTTCACAGGCGTTGTAAAATAGAACCAGGCTGCTTTAAACTTTTCCGAAAACTGAATCTGTCCTAAGGCAACCAGTAGCACAAAGCTACTAAAGTAAACCATGCCCATTACAATGGTGCGTGAATCGCCATACGCTGCTTTTAAGGTGCCTGTACTGAAACGTGTATCGTTATAAATGCCTACCACTACAAGCACCAGCAGGTATCCTATTGAAGGATATACTTTAAGCTTGAAATCCCTTAATCTGCCTGTCAACTTCCATGTTAATAAGAATCCCATTTGTTCTACTCCTTTTGCAGCAAATATTTTAGCAAGGTTATCCTGAAAGCTTGTCCTGGTGGTAGTATTGTTTTTAGAACTTACGGAAGAGGCGGATTCTTCTGAAGTACTTGTGATAAGCGAAAGCTTTTGATTAAACGAAGGAGCAAAGTATTTAATCACTGCCCATAAAGATAAAGGGGGAACCAGGAGGGAAAGCAGCGCACCTGCCATAAGAGGTAGTTCAAACAGAAGACCGGTAAAAAATTTAATGCTTAGTGCAAACCAATATGGAGGAAGTAACCAGAGCCAGGCTTTCGGCGTGACAGTAAAGTTGCCGATTTCAATTATTTTGATTTGTTGAACCATTATCTGATACCCTGCAAAAATTACAATGGTCATAAAAATCTGTACATAACTGATGATGACCTGAAATTTTTTTGGAGAGGTAAACTTTAAGATGATAAGATAAATGATGTTGATCAGAAAGATGCTGAAAGCCGAAGCTAACAGCAACATCACAAAAAAAACAAATGACGTCCGGTAGCCGTTGCATATTGACAGGTATACAATTCCCGGTAAAGACATCGGTACGATTATCTTGGTTATATGCATCAAAATATGAAGTAACCTGGAGAGCACCAATGTTTTGTCTGAAACCGGCTTGGGAAATATGATATAATTATCACGGACGTCCATCAATACTGAAGTAAAGTCCGATATCAGAATACTTACCAGCATAACAAAGTACAATGTAAAATAAATAAAAAGTTGCGTGGTTAGATCATTGCTGAATTGAAAGCTGAATAAAAATCCCAATCCCGTCAGGGCTGCAAGTATCATAGTGCCCAGTGTTGCTTCTGAAATTGCTTTGTCGGATTTTCTGCGTTGGGTTTGGTGAAATGTGTTAGGTCGTCTGTCATCCATCATAAGCTTTGCGGTAAGGATTACCGTAAGGTGCTTTGTATTAACGCCTATGTTACGATATAATGCTGCCGGTAACAAAGCAAAGCGGAGTAATATTTTATTAACGATATTCATTGCTTAATCAATGCCGTTTAGTTAAGAAAGAAAATATACAATATTCAACTATCAATGTTCAATGCTCAATTGGATACAAATATAGCTTTAGGGCCTTTTCCATTGAATATTGATAGTTGAATATTTAATATTAAAATCCTTAGCTAAACGGCATTGATTGCTTAACACAGGGTTGCAATTAAAAGGTGCTTTTCTTCTCAAATAATTTTGTCATTTGATCTGCTTTGAGAGAGGGGGATTCTTTCGAAGTAAGTTCAGAAAAGATGGTTTCAAGGCTGTTATCGCCTTGTTGTTGCTTTAATTCATCGAAGCTGCCGTTAGCAATTACCTGTCCTTCATTGATAAGCACAATACGGTCACTCACTTTTTCAACTATATCCATCATGTGACTGCAGTAGAATATGGTCTTGCCTTCTCTTGCTAGGTTACTGATCAGTTCTTTTACAATGATGACACTATTTGCATCGAGGCCGCTAAGCGGTTCATCCAGTATGATAATTTCAGGGTCATGCATAATTCCTGACGCAATCAAGACTTTTTGTTTCATGCCTTTGCTGAAACTATCCATGCGCTGGTGAATATTTCCTTCCATACCAAATGCATTCAATATGCCGTGCATACGTTCTTGTATAAGCGCTTCAGGCATATCATACAATTGTCCGATAAAACCAAGGAATTCAGCCGGCGTCAACACCTCGTATAATTCTGCAAGTTCAGGTATATAGCCGGTAATACTTTTTACTTTTAACGCATCTTCTTTAAGATCTATTCCTTTTACAGTAACTGTTCCCTGATAGTCATTGATCAGCCCGCATAATATTTTAACCGTGGTACTTTTGCCTGCACCGTTAGGTCCTATATAACCGATAATCTGTCCAGGATAAATATCGAGATTAATTCCTTTCAGTACCTGTTTGGCGCCATAGTTCTTGTAAAGGTTACTGATGCTGATTATAGGATCCATATGTTTTACCGGTTAGTGGGCAATTTAACAGAAAATTCTGAGTTCTTCAGAAGACAAAGGAACTTATTGTTAATATGGAGCGGATCAGAAACAAGTCAGCATTTGAACAAGTCAATGCTACAGGTGACAAAGATCATGTTAACAGCGTTCTTAAGTCAAACGAAGGAAATGTATTGTGCTTTACTTTTATAAAGGTAATCTGAACTAAAAAAACCAACTCCATGAAGAATTTTATTGAATTAAAAACGGACTCAATTCACCCAATTTACACTCCAAATGGCTGGATTTACTTATTGATGCCGGTTTGCGTTGTGGAATGTTTTCTTTTTTATTTAGATCCTCTGGATGAAGATGGAGGCTCATTTCAGGAAACCACGCTTGGGTTGAACTGATAGATATTTAAGGAATCAATTTATAAGCAGCAGCTTTATGATATCAGTTGGTATATAAGGCGCCTTATCTGCTACCTGAAATGGCTTCTGGATCTATTCCGCCCTGGTTTAAATTTTCTTGGCTGGTACACCGGGGTCTGACCGAATTGCTGTGGAACGGCGGCTTTCGTAACCGGGTGGCCAAGTAACTCTTCTATTACTAAAAATTTATTTTGTTCTTTTTCACCAACAAAAGTGTAAGCAAGCCCATCTGTTTCGGCCCTTGCTGTTCTGCCAATTCTATGAATGTAATCTTCGCCGTCGTTGGGAACATCGTAATTGATTACAAGATCAATGTCTTCAATATCAATTCCCCTGGAAAGAATATCGGTTGCCACTAATATCTTTAGCCGCCTGCTTTTAAAGTCGAGCATCACCTGTTCCCTGGCAGATTGCTCCAGATCGGAATGAATCTGTTCTATCGAAAAACCCGACTTTTGCAGTTCGTTGCTCAGTTGCTTCACATTATTTTTTCGTGAACAAAATATCAGCACAGATTTGAAATCTTTTAATCTTAACAGATATTTTACCAGTGCAATTTTTTGAGTATCATATACTACAAAAGCCTGCTGTATAATTTTGGCCGGAGGTTTTGAAATGGAAATATTAATCTCTTCAGGGTTGAACAAAATTTTACGCGCCAGGTCCCTTATCTTGGAAGGCATCGTTGCGGAAAATAGCAGGTTCTGTCTTTTTGCAGGAAGAAAAGAGATGATTTTCATGATATCGTCATAAAAACCCATATCAAGCATTCTGTCGGCCTCATCAAGAACCAGGTATTGAAGGCCTTTTATCTTAACATATCCCTGGTTAAGATGACTGATCATCCTGCCGGGGGTACATATAACGATGTCCACTCCTTTAGATAACGCACGCTTCTCCATGGAAAAAGTCTCACCGTCGCCACCTCCATACACCGGAATAGAACTAACAGGAGTAAAGTAAGAAAGCCCTTCGAGGTTCTGGGCTATCTGCACCGCCAATTCGCGTGTAGGCACTATCACCAATGCATTAATACTATGGTCGTCCTGTTTTTCGCTGATTATTTTATGTATGATGGGCAGCAGGTAAGCAGCCGTTTTACCAGTACCTGTTTGAGCTGAAGCAATGATATCTTTACCGGCTATTACAAGAGGAATAACTTTTTCCTGAACCGGGGTAGCAGTTTCGTAGTTGATTGCATCAATTCCTTCCATCAATCTTTCATCAAAACCAAATTCGTTGAAATTCAAAGTATCTGTTTATTAATTCTATAAAAGTAAGTCTAATTCTGTTATAAGAATTATTAGGC
>CAXTDO010000007.1:0-25946 GCA_964242315.1 uncultured Flavihumibacter sp. | reverse complement strand
GGAAGCTCCTCCGTGGACCTCCGTGCTACCTCGGCTTTTCCTCCGTGGTTAAAAAGAATACCATTAAGGCAATTTCGCCACCAGCTTCTCCGGAAGCAAAGTAAGTATTCTGTAAATCATTTTCCATTTCAGGCCAGGCACAATTATAAAACGATTTACGGGGGTTACCACTGCCCGCGCAACAAAAGCAGCTTCCAGCATTAACGATTCTTTCAGGTTGAGTCCGGCATTCATTTTTGTTCTGATATAACCCGCTATGATCACATTCACGACAATGTTTCTTGAAAAGAGATGCTGCCTTAGCCCGGCAAGATATTGTGTGAAAGCGGCTTTGGTACTACCGTAAATAAAATTGCTTTTTCTTCCTCTTACCCCTGAAAGTGAAGAGAGACCAATGATTCTTTCCAAGCCTTTATTTTCTACATCAGAAGCAATGATATTCAAAATGGAAACCGCGCCGCAATAATTTACCGTCATCATCTGATAACTTCCTTCCCAGTTGGTAAGAGCCTGCTGGTTATTTTTCAAATACCCTGCGGCATACACTACCACATTTGGCTTTACCGGAAGGTTGTTATAAAATGTTTTGTGTTCATCAAATGCCGCCGCATCAAAATATTGAACAACTGCTTCTTCATTCGTCAACCCTTGCTGTTCTAAAAAATCTTTTAATGTTTCTATGCTTCTTGAAGCTGCTATTACAAAATATCCCCTGGCATGATACAATTTGATCGTTTCTTTTGCAACGTCTGAATTAGCGCCAAGAATAAGCACAGTTTTACCGGTACTTTTTATTTGATCAGACACGTTCATGACGGGTTGTATGACCTTGTGTTAAGTATGATATTACCTATTGTTTTGTTATCAGTCATACGGATATCTTTTTAACCACGGAGGAAGAGCCGAGGTACCACAGAGGTCCACGGAGAAGGCTCCTCCGTGGACCTCTGTGGTACCTCGGCTCTTCCTCCGTGGTTAAAAAAAACACTTACAAGACTAGCTATTAAAATAAAATGCGTCATAGTATACTAACTCACCACAAGTTTACTTCGTTGCCGGTGGCGCCGGGTTGATCATGATATGCGCGCCATGCGTTCCGGGATTCATGATCCAGGGCATTCCCGGAGCTTCGGGTTTTAAGGAGAGTCCGGTACTCTGCGCAGTAGCGTAAGGAATATAAATTACCGAACGCAGGTAGCCGTTTTTTATCTCGCCGGTGGTGCTGTTGTAATCGTCCTGTTTGGTGGAATAAACATATAAAGTGGAAGGCTGCTTAGGCATTATCAGCGTACCTGCTTTTACTTCCTTTTCCCTGGTGTCAAATATTTCCCTGGCAGCTTTACCCTGTTTTTTAAGGTCCCGGCCCCGCTGCATAAAAGGTTCCAGGTCGCGGTGATAGCATGCAACCGAAAATCCTGCCAGGCCGGGATCGTCTGACAGGCAGATAAATTCGTTTAAGCCTTTCCGTAATATAACAAGCTCCTTGTTCTCAGCATAACCGTATACCGTTGCACTGTCTCTTTTGTCTGCAGGAGCGGCCAGTAACGCCATCTTGATCTGTAGTTCGGGAGGTGGCACATTATTTTGGGCAAGTGAATGCAAGACGGTCGGTGTTAAAAAAAAGATTAACAAAAGTGGTTTCATATTAAAAGGTTGATGTTAGGAGGTGAAAATTAGCATGAATGTAAATAATATTTTGCTCACCGGCATTGCAGAAATGAGTATTATTGAATTCCGAAAACCTGCATTTATTTATATTTACCATCTGGTTAACTCTAAAATTGTCATTATGAAAAAGAATCTACTTTTCCTGACGGTTGTAATTGCGCTCCTATCGCAGCATAAAGCGGACGCACAAAATAAAACCAAGTTGTTTCCCCAAGCCCCCGGTATGCAAACCTATACTTTCAGGGTGAGCATGAAAAACGATGTGGCGGCAGTACTTGATACTATTAAATCGTTTGGAATAATCGCGGTGGAAAGCAGTCCTGCTCCCGAAGGACAAACCCCGCAATCTTTTCGCAAACTGTTAGACGAACGAAAGATGAAATGTCCTTCCGTAGGCATAAGCTATGACGAACTTGTTAAAGATCCGGCAGCGTTTGCCAAAAATGCGCTGGTAGTAGGTGCCAAATATGTTATGTGTGCCTGGATACCGCATAAAAGTGAGTTTACGCCTGAAGATGCTCGCAAAGCAGTAGCAGATTTTAATCGTGCTGGTAAAATCTTAAAAGAAAACGGACTTACCTTCTGCTATCATACCCACGGCTATGAATTCATTCCATCTGCTGATGGAACGCTTTTCGACTACATAGTAAAGAATACCGATCCTAAATATGTTTCTTTTGAAATGGATATCATGTGGGTATTTCATGGCGGTGGCGACCCGGCCAAACTGCTGCTTAAATATCCAACACGCTGGAAGCTGATGCACCTGAAAGATCTGCGCAAAGGCGTTAAAGGCGACCACACCGGAGGAACACCGGTTCAAAATGATGTAGCCCTGGGCACCGGCCAGCTTGATATTCCCGCCATTTTAAAAGCGGCGAAAAAGGTAGGAGTTAAGTATTATTTTATCGAAGATGAAAGCCCGACATATAAGAGCCAGTTACCAGTGACGATTGCTTATCTCAAGGGGCTGTAGGCCAGGTATGAGGTATGAGGTATGGGGTATGAGGTATGGGGTATGAGGTAAAATAATTATAGAGATGACAGCCTAATTAAAACGCGAACCCCGAAGGGGTGACATTATTCTTCGAAAAGAATTATGTCACCCCTTCGGGGTTTTACCTCATACCTCATACCTCATACCCCATACCTCATACCTCATACCTGACTCAATCCACCAGCAACCCCGCCGGTATCTTTCCATCCGCCGAAGGAAAGGGAAATCCTAGTAATTTGGCAATGGTTGGAGCAATATCCCTCAAATTCATCTCCGGTATTACACCGCCTTTTTTAATGCCGGGGCCACGGGCTACAAAGCCGGTCTGAATTTCATGCGCATCGGGAAAACTGCCGTGAGAGCCGCCTTTGCCCGGCTTTACGGCCTCGCCAGTGAAAGAGTTACCAAACGAAGCGCCATTCATAGCGCTCAATGCAAAGGCTACTTCAGGATTGCCTCCCACCGAGTTCAGCTTTTGACGATCTATTATACGGAACAATTTTTTTTCATTATCCGGTAATTCAGCAAGTAGTTTCATTACACTGGACAGTGTTTGCTGATCATTTCTGTTTTTCAGGTATAGATAGGTGGATCCTCCAACGGAAAAGAACTGGGCTTTCCAGTCATCTTTTTTTACATCGGTAATCAATCCTGCTTTCAACAGCCATATATTCGGGTTTACACTCGTAGTTACGTTATTAAAACCGTGATCGCCGGTAATGATAAGTACGGTTTCATTCCAGATACCTGCTTCCTTTAATGAATTTACGATGAGCCCGATTCCCTGGTCGGCAACGGATACGGCGTTCCTGACCTTGGGCCCGTCGCGACCTTCTTCATGTTCGAAGTGATCGATGCCAAAGAAGTGGATCAACATCAGGTTGGGCTGGTCTTTTTTTATAATGTAAGAAGCCATTCTTGCCGTGTTGGTATCCTGGCCGTAATCAATTCTGCTGGTGTCGTGAAACACATTGTTTTTAAAGTCCTGCAGTAATCCCAGGGGTTTTGAAAATGCGATCCGTTCTTTTTCGCCCGCGCTGCCAACATCAGGAAAGTTGTACATCACCGGAGCGGCGGCAGAAACCGGCCAGAATATAGCAGCGGTCTTCAATCCTTTTTTTTGGGCTGCGGTCCACAAGGTAGGCACTTTGATAGAGCTGTCCTGCCAGTAAATTTTTCCGGTAGAGCCGGTGGGTTCAAAAACACTGTTGTAATAGATGCCGTGTTTGGCAGGCTGAACGCCTGTAATGATGGTAGTATGAGATGGGTACGTCATGGTAGGAAAAACGCTGGTGACACCGTTTGCGTGGGTGCCTTCTTTCATGAGCTGCCTGAGGTTAACAGCATGCCAGGAGGTGTCCAGGTAAAAATCCGGTCTTGATCCATCAAGCGTTATCAGTACAACATGTTTTGCAGTTTGTGAAAAGCAGGGAACTATAAATAACAGAACTGTAAAAAAAGTAATGAACTTTTTCATTTGATGGCGTTTAGATTATTTTCAATTGCAGAGATACCAATATTTTTCCTGACTTTTAGATGGCAGAAAACAATTTAAAGTTATCTCAAACACAATAGCGTTCAAACAAAAGAATATGTGAGGTGTTTTAAGAATAGTTGTCACCAGTTTAAAATCAATCAGGATAAATCCGGTCTTCTTAAAAAAGCCATGCAAACCACTAACGACGTTCACCAGCAATTTGCAGAATATTTTGCAACGGAACCGCTGAAGCCTTATGCGTACCTTCTTTCAAAAAAACTCAGCGAAGGACATATCTGCATTAACCTCGACGAAACAGAAAATCTTAATGAACAATTACCAGCCTATTATAAAAGTATAGAAAAAAACAGCAAAGCACTGAAGTCGCTCCCGCTTGTTGCTTCCGATGGCAACGACAAAAAGCCTTTCGTATTATTTCAAAACCGGCTTTATCTTCAAAGATATTTTCGCTACGAGACAGGCTTTCTTGAACGTATCAGCCAATTTTTACAGGATGAAAAAATGCACGTAGCAAGCCGGATGCAGTTGCTGAATACTCATAAAAGATTCATCCAAAAATTATTTGAAAGTTCATCTTCAACAAGCTCAAAACAACAGGAGGATACTGACTGGCAATTAGTAGCGGCCTTATCCGGAGTGTTGAATAACTTTACCATCATCACCGGTGGTCCGGGAACGGGTAAAACTACTACCGTTGCAAAAATTCTTGCTATCCTTTATGCTATTAATCCGGATTTAAAAGTAGCGTTAGCAGCGCCAACGGGTAAAGCCGCTTCGCGGATGGCGGAAAGCCTGAGGAATACAAAGCAGCTTACCAACGACGATACCACTGCAAAGCTTCAATCGCTGCAGCCATCAACCATTCACCGGTTACTCCGGTCAAAAAAAGACAGTCCTTATTTTCATCATAATAGAAGCAACCCGCTAAACATTGACGTTGTAATTGTAGATGAATGCTCCATGATAGATGTTGCCCTGTTTGCAAAATTGTTATATGCTATCGGTCCCGGTACACGTGTGATTTTATTGGGAGATAAAGACCAGCTTGCTTCAGTGGAAGCAGGAAGTTTATTTGGCGACCTTTGCCAGTCGCAACAAGCATTGAATGTATTTTCAACAGCAAGGAGTGAATTCATCAATAGTTTCATCAGCAATCAAAAACACCAGATCCCATCTGATCTAATCAAAGAAGATAACAACCATCCTTTGTTTGAGCATCTGGTAGAATTAAGGCAGAGTCACCGCTTTCAGGGTGATACCGGCATCGGAAGTTTCAGCAAGGCCATCATTACGAATAATCAAAAGATCATCAAAGAGTTTATAAACGTTGATGCCGGTGAACAGGTTTATATTGATCAGTTGTATTCAAGAAAGCTTTTTGAAAAATTCATTTCAGGTTATGAGGCATTTATTGCAGAGAAAGATATTCTTAAAGCCCTGCGTTTAGTGAGTAACCTGCGTGTACTTTGTGCGATCAGGGAAGGCGAGCAAGGACTGTATGCAATTAATAAGTCGATAGAAAAGTATTTGCATGACAGAAAAAAATTAAAAGTAAATGCGGAATTTTATGAAAACAGGCCGATCATCCTTACCCGCAACTATTACGATCACGGACTATTTAATGGTGATACCGCTATCATCAGGTCGGATGAAAAAGGTGTCTTAATGGCCTGGTTTGAAGATGGCAGCGGCGGCTTAAAGTCGGTGCTGCCGGGGTACCTGTCAGACGCAGAAACAGCCTTTGCCATGACCATTCACAAAAGCCAGGGTTCAGAATTTAATGAAGTGCTGGTAATAATGCCACAGGCAACCGATGTTCCCATATTAACGCGCGAACTGCTTTATACGGCTGTTACCAGGGCCAAGGCCAAAGTGTATGTACAGTCATCCGAAGCCGTATTGCTAATGTGCAGCGAAAGATTTGTAGAGCGTGCTTCAGGAATTGCTGCGCGGTTTATAACTAAACGCTCAAAGAGCGGGAACGACCTGTGAGGTTTTTAGAAACCTCACAGGTCGTTCCCGCTCTTTGATTACGCTCTTTAATGGTTAACCCAATAAACATCACCACCATGGCATTGTACTTAAAAGTTTCCAATTCACTTGCCAACCTTGCCACAGGGTTGTCGCAGGAACTGTATGATGCGCCCAATACTGTTTTTGAGCCGCACCTCATCGTTACACAAACAGAAGGCATGAACAACTGGGTGAAGCTGCAGATAGCAGACCACCTGGGTATCGCTGCAAATGTTCGTTTTCTTAAACCGAATGATCTGGTGCATAAGCTCTACTATCTATTAGGCGGACCTTATACGGAGGTGCTGTCGGCCCAGAACTTAAACTGGTTATTATTCAAGCTGCTCGGTGAAAAAGCATTTAAAGCAAGGTACCCGGCTACCGCTTCTTATTACTCGGAGAGTGGTCCGGATAGCGAAATAAAAAGGATGTCGCTGGCAGAAAAAGTTGCCGACCTTTTTGACCAATACCAGATCTACAGGCCGGATATGATCAGGCAGTGGAACATGGCAACGCCCGGTGACATGGAAAATAACGACTGGCAACAGTACTTATGGGCAAAAGCAAGACAGGTTTCTGAAAACACGCTTCCTGATAAAACCACTATAGGAGCTTTCATCCTCGAAGCCATTCAACATCCGGATCAGCAGCAGACGCTTGTATCCAGAATGCCGGCTATCCACCTGTTCGGGATATCCATCATCACAGGATATCATTTGCATATACTATATTTTCTTTCCTCTGTCGTTGATGTTTATTTTCATATCATCAACCCGGCGCCTTACATGTATTGGTTTGAAGACAGGAGTGAAAAGCAACTGGCACGCTGGCGGCAGAAAGGCCCTTCGAAATTTGCAGAAGGAATATCGGGCAACACACTGCTCACCGGCTGGGGACGCGTGATACAGGATACCTTCGGCATGTTGTTCCAGTATGATGAGTTCATCAATGCTTATGAAGATGTAGGTGTAATCACTCCACCAACAGATAGCCTGCTGCACAAGATACAGCATGATATTTTTTCTGCGGCTACTGATGACCGTATCCCAATCACAAGTGCCGATGTAAATGATGGTTCCATCACCATAAATTCCTGTTTTACCGTAGCCCGTGAAGTGGAGATATTGTATAATTACCTGGTGTTCCTGGTAGATAAGAAGGAAGCAAGACTTTCCACACGCGATATTGTGGTAATGGTGAGTGATATTGATGTATATGCTCCATACATTAAAGCAGTATTCAACAATGCACCCTACCGGTTCCGTTATACCATCGCCGACGAAAGCTTTGCCGATGGTGATAATATTTTTCAGGCGCTTCATTCTATACTGTTAATGAATGAAGCAAACTTTAAGGCGGAAACTGTGATGCAATTGCTTGATTCCTCATTCATCCGGAGCCGTTTTGGAATCACTGATCTAACACGTATCAGGAGTATTGTAAACAAAGCCAACATCCGCTTCGGTATTGAAGGAAATAAAGAGGATGAAACGCATTTTGTAAGCTGGAGATATGGTATCAGGCGCATCATGTATGGCATCTGTATGAGTGGGGAAGAGGAGCATGATGAAGGCCCTGACAGTTTCTTTCCTTTGGATATCGTAGAAGGAAGCAGCGCTCAGGAATTGATCCGCTTCTCTCATTTTATAGAAGTGCTTATTGATTCAATAGAAGGAAGAAGAGGTGATCGCAGCCTTTCAGATTGGGTTAAATATATAGACCAGGTATTGCATAACCTGATTCATCAACAGGATGATGACCCGGACGAGAATTATAACAACGTCATGCAGCAACTGGCCGATTACAACATGGTGAATCAATACATGACTGACAAAGTTCCCTTTGATGTATTCAGCCATAGCTTTCTTAAAACCCTTAACGGCACCCTACGTTCCGGCCTGTTTGCCAACGGGGGAATGACTTTCTGCTCACTTATACCTATGCGCAGCATACCTTTTAAAGTAGTGGCGGTTCTCGGATTGGGATATGATAAATTTCCAAGGAAAGAACAGTCTGCCAGCTTTAACCTGATGGAAAAGAACAGACAACGGGGCGATCGTAACATAAGAGACAACGATAAACATCTTTTCCTGGAAACCGTTCTTTCAGCACAGCAGTATTTATATATCAGCTATGTTGGGCGAAGCGCCAGGGATAATAGCAACCTGCCACCATCTGCATTGGTGGATGAACTGATCGACTATATAGAAGGTGGAGTGGACCCTTCGGTTGAGGTACGTAAAAAACTGGTAACGCATCATCCGCTGCAAAGCTTCAGCAGCAAGTATTCAGGAGCCGATAAAAATCTGTACAGCTATTTAGACGCCACCCTGATTACGGCCAGCCAGGTGATTAATAAAGAAAAAGTCCCTGATGTTTTTGATTTCAAAGAAATAACGGTAGATGACCTTGTTCGGTTCTTTCGAAATCCATTCAAGGCATACTACAACAAAGTGCTGGGTATTTTTTATGATGAAGAGGAAGTATTGTTGCAGGATACGGAAATATTCAGCATTAACAGTTTACAGCAATGGAGTATTAAAAATCAGTTACTGTCATTAAACGAAGCAGAAAGGAAACTACTCAACAAGCAGCTTGTACGAACCGGTAACCTGCCGCTTAGCAATATGGCTGAAGTAGCGCTGTCGCAAACAGAGCAGCTTGTTCAGCCTGTACGTGAACAGTTTCTACAAGTTACCAATGGCGCAGCATCGCAGACCGTGGCCATATCGCTTGAAGTAAACAATCACTTAATAACAGCACTGCTGCAAAGCATTTATGATGGCAGGCTGGTGCAGGTTTCCTGGTCTAAAAGAGAAACAAAATATTTAATTGAAGCGTACATCCGTTACCTGGCCGGAATTGCGGCAGGTTCATTATCGGGACTTTACTTTATTTCTGCTACCAAAGAAACAATTTTTGAAGCGCAGATAATAACAAAAAAAGAAGCGCTGAAGCGGTTAAGCGAACTTATTGAAATTTATATAAAAGGCTTTGAAAGCATTGCTCCATTCTATGCCGATTTTGAGCTGAAGCCTGATGAAGTAGAAAAAATTGATCCGTTTACATTTTTCCAGTTAATAAAGAAAAAACTGGAAAATCCACAGGTACCCTGTACCGATCCATACATCATGAATGAACATGGCAAAGGTTACTTTATGAAGCAAGGAGTACCTGAATCATTTAAAAATATTTGCCTGAAAGTTATTACACCGCTTGCCAGCCTTTTCCCGGATTATTATGTAAATAAAAAAACGAAGTGAGCGATTTAACAACATACCAGCCTTTTAATGCAGCTACGGTAAACCTTGAAGGAAGCAACCTGATAGAAGCCAGTGCAGGTACAGGTAAAACATATTCAATAGCCATCCTGGTATTGCGATTGTTGCTGGAGAAAAAAATTGCGATCAAGGAAATTTTAATGGTAACCTTCACCAAGGCGGCAGTTGCCGAACTGCAGGAGCGCATACGCTACTTTGTTAGAAGCGCTTACAAAGTAAGTGAGGGTAGAACGATCAGCGATGATAATATTAGGAAACTGGTGGAACATGCCATTGAAAATTCAGGAGCTGAAATCGTTCAACAGCAACTGAAAGATGCAGTGCTGTTCCTTGATGAAACTTCCGTGCTTACCATCCACAGTTTCTGCCAGCAGACACTGAACGAATTTGCCTTTGAAACCAACCAACTGTTTGGCACTGAAATGATCCCTGATATCAAAAGTATCATCGAGGAAGAATTGAATAAAAGCTGGCGGAAAAATATTACTACCATGCCTGTTCCTTTGCTGGGTACAATATGGAACGATGGCCTGAAGGAAGGAATGAAGAAAGCTATTGAAGAGCATCTCAGTGGTAAGAAGTATGTTGGATATGATGAATCAGCCGATTACAGCATCAATGAAGCACTTCATGAGGAATGGGTGCAGTCTGTTGAGTCGGCAACAAAAAAGAAAGCTGAAATGAGGGAGGCACTTCATCAGTATCTCAGCGATAACAAACAGCGGATTATAAGAACCACTACCAATTCTTATGCTAAAAAACATGCGCTTCCGCTTATTGAATCGCCCGATGAATTTTTAGATTATATATGGGATAAGCGAACATCAGCCTATGTTCCAACAAGTTTTCCCGAACTGTTAACGCAGCTTGAAGCCTGTGATACCTGTTTGCAGGAGTATGATCGAGCTGTTCAAAATATCATCAGCCACCTCAATCACCTCACCATACAGGAAGTAAGTGAAGGCGTTGAACTGTTTAAGCTGCGCAATAATTTGCTGAGTTACGACGATATGATCATGAATCTTCATAAGGCGTTGGTAAACCGTGATAACCCTCCACTTGTTAAAGCTTTACAGGAAAAGTATAAAGCGGTGTTCGTAGATGAGTTCCAGGATACGGACCGGCAGCAATTTGAAATTTTTGATAAAGCCTTTGCCGGGAACACCATCCTTTTTTACATTGGCGATCCCAAGCAAAGTATTTATGCCTGGCGCAAAGCCGATATCTTCACATATTTCAAAGCGCGTAGTTCTGTGCAGCATGTGTATGACATGAACCACAATTATCGTTCGTCTGCCTCACTGATTGCAGCGATGAACCGTTTCTTTTTACCTTCCGAAGACTTCGATACTTTTTTCTTTAAGGATGATAATGAGGCCATACGCTATCATCCGGTTGAAAGTCCGGTGCCTAATACGAAAGGGTTGCTTTTTAAGGATGGAAAAGCTGATACACCAATGACTGTTTTTAAAGCGGCTAACAAAGATGCGTTGAATGAAGCACTAGCTGCTCTGGTAGCAACATTGCTTTATGACCGCACCTATAGCATTCACTTTAATACATCAGTTCGTGCAATCAATCCATCCGATATAGGAGTTCTCGTGCGTACGGGCGAACAGGGAAGATCCGTTAAAGCTGCGCTTGCAAGAGCGGGCATTCCGGCTGTTACCATTGATGATACGAAGGTGCTTCAGTCGAACGAAGCAAGGCAGCTGCTTTATTTGATGGAAGCCATGGCATCGCCTGATCGTTCTTCTATTAACCGGGCATTGCTTTCTCCCTTCACCGGGCTTCACACGGAAGCAGTTCTTTTACTGGATGATGAAATTACACTCAGGCTGTTTAACAGCTATAAAGTAAAATGGCAGCAGGATGGTATCTATACGGCGCTGATGGATTTTGTTGCCGACTTTGGTGTAAGAAAAATTTTGCTGCGTAAACACAATGAGTCGGGTGAGCGCATTATGACCAACATGTTCCAGATTATGGAACTGTTACACCAGATGCAAAGCCGCAAAAACCTTTCGATGACTGAACTCATCTCCTGGCTTAGAAGAGGAATTGATGGAATGGTTATAGAAGGTGACGAATATTTGCAGCGAGTGGAAAGTGATGAAGAAGCCGTCAAGATAGTTACGATACATAAAAGCAAAGGACTGGAATATAATATCGTGCTGGCGCCTTTTCTCGACTTTGCTCCCAGTACAACAAATGTTTTTTTCAGCTTCCGCAGTCCTGATTCAGGCGATTATATGGGCGTTGAAAAAAGCCGGTTGACTGGTGAGCAGCAAGCCTGGTATAACCAGCAGTCTGAGCAGGAGAACCGGCGGTTATTGTATGTAGCTATTACCCGTGCAGTATACAAGTGTTTTATTTTTAAGAACGAACATTATAAAAGTTCAACATTAACAACATTCCTGCAAGCGCTGGATAATGCTGAACCGGAACTTATAAAATTTGAAGATAGCGTCCCTGTAAAACCAGCGCATTCAAGCAGAAATATTTTAATAACCGAACCCGATGAAAAAAAGCAATCTGTAAACTTCCACTTGTTACAACAGAACTGGAGGAAGATGAGTTACACCATGCTGGCAGCAAAAGGTGATATAACCCTTCGGGCCCGATCTCAAAAAACAGATGATGCCTATGACACCTTCATCCTCCATACCCTGAGACGGGGAGCCAGGACCGGAAATTTATTGCATTACATCTTTGAGAATATCAATTTCTCCGATGAAACGCACTGGAACAGGATACTCGAAGAAGCCATACGGCGGTTTGTTCCCGGCCAGCAGGAACTTTACTTGCCTATGTTACGTGCAATGCTTCAGCATGTTTTCAGCACGGTAATTACCATAGGAGGCATACAATTTAAACTCTCTGATGTAAACTATTATAAGCGTATCCCTGAATTTGAATTTGACTTTCCGGTGCCCGAATTTTTTCCGGATACGCTTAATGACCTGTCCGATGAACTGTCAAGCGTAAATGTAAAAAGCTTCATGGATTTAAACAGCAAACAACTGGAAGGCATCATGAATGGCAAGATGGATTTATTTTTTGAGCATCTGGGCCGCTACTATATCCTGGACTGGAAATCCAACTACCTGGGACCAGCAGCCGAAGATTATGCTACAGCATCCCTTACTATCGCCATGAATGAAAGCAACTACCATTTGCAATATCTCATTTACACAGTTGCCGCAAAAAGATACCTGGAAAGCCGTCTTCCTTCTTTCGATTACAAGACGCAGTTTGGCGGAGTGATATATCTTTTTGTAAGAGGCATGCGTAATGGAACAGATACAGGAATCTTTACCTCTAAGCCTTCCCTTTCTAAAATAAGCAGGCTGGAGAGTTTGTTAAACCTCTAAAACCAACCTATAAGGTTTTTAAAACCTTATAGGTTTAAAGGGCAGGTTCTTTGTAAAGATAAGGGAACGACCTGTGAGGTTTCTAAAAACCTCACAGGTCGTTCGTAAATGGGTTTGCCATCGTTCTAAAAGTCAGATTAATCCTCGCCTGCGCTATCCTTGCCGATTTCGGCAAACAATGCAGCCAGTTTGTTTGCGTAGCATCCTTCATCAATAACAAACTTCCGTTTTCCAGCAACAGTGAAATGGTTTCTTTTGTCTTTTTATGTTTGAAAGAGAATTTGCGTTCCGCTCCAAAACTGATGGAGGCGATGGCAGTATTTTTTCCTAACGATTTTTCATCGTCGCTGTGCCATGACATACCTTCCTCTCCGTTGTGATATAAATTCAGCAGGCATGAATTAAATGAGCTGCGGGAAAGTTCTTCAACAATTTTTTTTAATGCTAACAATTCTTTCGTCCAGGGTAAGGCCTGCTTTGTGGTGTTGGAATAAGTATATGAAAAATTCAGATCACCATACCACGCAACTTTTCTTTTGGTGATAATGTGCTTCCCAAAAATTACTGCTTCGTCCTGCTTCCATTCGATGGATTGAAACAGCTTTTCGAAATAATGGCTGGCGTCTTCTTCCGGCATTGTCTTGCCAAAATATACCACGGTACCATCATACGGTAGCAGGTTATCTATTTTTTCATTACTAAACAATGTCATGCTGATGTGTTTGCGCGGCTTCCCAGCCGATTATAGCCGTTTTACGGATAGTGCCCCAATGGTATCCGCCAAATACGCCGGTGGATTGTATGATTCTGTGACAGGGGATTAAAAAAGCAACAGGGTTATCACCAATAGCGGTGCCTACCGCCCTCGAAGCATTAGGAATTTCTATTTGCTTTGCTATACTTCCGTAAGTGGTTAGCTTGCCCATAGGAATTTTTAAAAGTGCTTCCCACACCTTTAATTGAAATGCGGTTCCTTTGAGATGAAGCTTTATCCGATTGAGTTTACTCCAGTCGTGTGTAAAAATAAACAGGGCATTCTGTTGTAGCAGGTCTACCATCTGCGCGTATGCAGCATTGGGAAATCTCTTTCGCAACGCTTCAAATGCATCATCAGCGTCATCAGCAAAAGCAATATGACAAATGCCTTTGGATGTTGATGCCACCAGTATATTGCCAAACGGACTTTCAGCAAAACTATAGTTGATAGAAAGATGCTCGCCACCGTTTTTGTATTCACCAGGCGTCATTCCTTCGATATTGACAAACAGGTCGTGCAGTCTTCCTGTGCCGGAGAGGCCTGTTTCAAATGCAGTATCGAATAAAGTGGCTGCGTTGTCTCTTAGCATCTTTTTGGCATGTGTTACCGTGATGTATTGCAGGAACTTTTTCGGACTTACCCCTGCCCAGTCGGAGAACAGTCTTTGAAAATGAAACGGGCTTAAAGATATTTTGTCAGCCACTTCCTCCAGGTCAGGCTGAGCCTTAAAGTGAGCATTAATATATTGTATCGCCTCAGCGATCCTTTCATAATCGCTTTGATCCTGTACTTTCATAATTGTTCGTTTGTAACACAAAACTAAGAATGGTAATACAGCACAGCAACCCGAATCTTGCTAAGTTTTAAAGATGAACTAAATAACATAAAAAAATGTCGCCTAAATTATGTTTCGTCAAATAAACGTATTACATTTAGAAAGCATAATTATATAAGAATTCACGAGCTGATTACCAAAAATACTGAAGATAGTGATAATCGCTTTGTGATGTAACTGTAAAACTCACCACAGCTTATTTTACCATAACATAAATAATATAAAAACAAACCAATATGAAATACTATTTAAAAGCGTTACAAAACTACATAGTGTTTACCGGAAGGGCCACTCGCAGTGAATACTGGTTTTTTATTTTGTTCAATGTGATCTTTGCGATAGTAGCGATGATCATTGACAATGTATTAGGCACTACATTTAAGATGGATTCAATGAGCGGTTACTCAATGAGTTTGCCTTACGGTTATGTGTACGTATTGTATGGGTTAGCTGTGTTTTTGCCAGGTTTAGCGCTATCAGTAAGGCGGCTTCACGATGTAAATAAAAGCGGTTGGTTTATGCTCATCGGCCTTATTCCTTTTATTGGTGCTATATGGTTACTGGTGCTTTTTGTTACTGATAGCGACCCGAAAGACAATCAGTATGGTCCGAACCCTTATTCAATGCCCCTGGAAACTTATTAGGCATGATAATAACCGGTGGTTAATTCGAAGCTGTAATTATTTTATAAAATAGTTTACTAAATAGTTGGCAGCTTCAAAATATTTTTTACATCTTTGTGCCAATAAACTTAAATATTACAATCATGCGCCTCATGCAGTTACATATTAATTCACCAAAATGGTTTAGCCGGTATACTGGCTATACTGCATGCCGGGCGTGTTACGCTGATGAATAAGTTCACCAACTGATTCAATATAGCACAGACCCCGCAGAACTTGCGGGGTTTTTTGTTGACATCACTTAAAGCGCCCTGATTACAGGTTCAATCTTATTTCGCCCACTATTTCAAAGATTCAGAAATGAAGGGATAATCATTAGTCGCAAACATAAATCAATCACCATAAAAACTGCAGTTATGCTACCTCTTGTAATAAAATATAACCGAAGTGATTCTAAAATAAAAGGAAAAGAAATCAATTACTATTATAATAATGAATTATGGAAGCTTTTTACAGCCAGAAAGTAATCAATGTGAATAACATATTTGGCAGTTATTTTCTGGATATTAACAATTTATACCTCTATTGCTTCAATTGCTTACCCAGCGTAGGTTGCAATTACCAGTTAGATGGCGAGAAAGCATTTGAAGCATTTACATTAAAGTTTAAAGATCTCATTGACCACACACACAGGTATCGCTCATTCAAAAAGAAATCGAAGAACTATGATTTTGGTAACACAATCGTGATTCTGAAAAACAATTGTCTTATAGAATTTGAAGATGACTCCTGCGAAATACTGCACGATGGAAAACAGCATGACTTTGTAAGCGAAGTTACTGCGCTGGTAAATCAATTCAAACAAAAACAAAGACGAAAACCCCTTGAAATTAATCTCATCGTTCAAAACCGGAGTAACCTGGAATTAAAAGCAATGGAAGTAAAAAGAACAAGGCTTGAATTGAGCTTGTTTTATGAAGACGATTTTATTAAGACAGATGAACTGATACGAAAGAGATTGAATAAGAAGAATGACAAGGGAATCGTTTTATTACATGGTTTGCCCGGCTCAGGAAAAACATCCTACCTGCGATACCTGATTGGAAAAATAAAAAAGAAAATTTTGTTCCTGTCACCATCAGTGGCAGGCAACTTAATGAACCCCGACTTCATAGAGCTGCTTATAAACAATCCGAACTCCGTATTGATAATTGAAGATGCGGAGAATATCATCATGTATAGAAAGCAACATTCCGGCTCGGCTGTTTCTAACCTCCTCAACATTTCAGATGGCTTACTGGCAGACTTCCTGAACGTTCAACTGATCTGCACTTTCAACAGTTCACTTACTTTAATTGACAGTGCATTAACCCGTAAAGGAAGGCTTATAGCAAAACATGAATTCGGAAAGTTAAGTGTGGTAAAAGCACAGCGATTAAGCAATCACTTTGGTTTTAATACCACGATCAATAAACCAATGACGATTGCCGAAATTTCTAATCAGGACGAAAAGGATTTTCAATCCATTAAGGAAGCGATCGGATTCAGAACTCAGTTGATAGAGAATTAAGAGCTATAAGACAATAAAGATTCTGAATGATCATTTTACAAGAAGAGTAAATATTTAAAAATTAAAGGTTCCTTTTGGAACAATGTATATGGCAAGAATAAAATTAACAGGTAAAGAATTAAGAGCAATAGGCTATCCGGAGGCGCCGGTGATCAGCATTGCAATGAATACCATGGAGAAGCATTACAGGCACCATGCAAAGGAGGAAGTTATGAAAATTTTAAAGAAAGTTTTGGCATCACCGCTTGAATACAAAAATGATGCGGTATTGGCTTTAATAGCAGAGCAACTGATACCTAAGGCATCAACAGAAGGAATAGATATCCCTTTGAATAATACCGGCATAAACTTCAATGTTTTTGGCAACGAGTTTATTGAAGAAGGCGCTATCATCCAGATGAACCATGCATCTAAACTACCCATTGCAGTAGCAGGAGCCCTAATGCCTGACGCACACGTAGGTTATGGCCTGCCGATAGGGGCGGTGCTGGCAACAGATAACGCAGTGATTCCTTATGGTGTTGGAGTAGATATCGGTTGCAGAATGTGTTTATCTATATTTGACATCGATCCTAAAGAACTTTTACAGCGTGCCACCTACTTTACAAGAGAATTGAATGAAGCATCTCTGTTTGGTAGTGGTAAACAGTTTGAACATAATATCCCTCATGAAGTAATAGACAGGAAAGAATTTAGCACAACAGCATTATTAAGAAGCCTGCAGGGAAAGGCTGCCAAACAACTGGGCACTTCGGGCTCCGGTAATCATTTTGTTGAATTTGGTATAGTAGAGATCCCGGAGAAAGATGAATCGCTGAATGTTGATGCCGGGGTATATCTTGGATTACTATCTCATTCCGGCTCAAGAGCATTAGGAGCAAGTATCGCTAACCATTACACAAAGATAGCAAAGGAAAAAAGACGGCTGCCCGGTGAGGCTAACAATCTTGCATGGTTAGGTCTCGATGAAGAAGAAGGAATGGAATACTGGCTTTCCATGAACCTTGCAGGAGATTACGCTTCCGCCTGTCATCATGTTATTCACGCAAAGATTGCCAGGCAGCTAGGAAGGCAGCCAATAACCATGGTAGAGAATCATCATAATTTTGCATGGAAAGAACTATATGAAGGCAGGGAAGTAATTGTGCACAGAAAAGGTGCTACGCCCGCAGGCAAGGGTGTGCTGGGAATTATACCGGGAAGCATGACAGCATCAGGATTTATTGTGAAAGGAAAGGGAGAACATTCCTCAGTTGACTCTGCTTCACATGGTGCCGGCAGAAAGATGAGCCGTTCAAGAGCAATGTCATCCATCACACAACAGGACCTTAAAGATGAGCTTCAAAAATACGGGGTAAAACTTCTGGGTGGCGGATTGGATGAAGCCCCTTTTGCATACAAGGATATTGAAACAGTGATGAGATCGCAAAAGGCACTGATAGATGTTGTAGGAAAATTTACACCAAAAATTGTAAAGATGGATGGCTTTGCGCCAAGACAATGGAAGGGTAAGAAAAATAGTACGGAATGAATGACGCCTGCCCTTAAACAGTTTTTTATCACCACAGAGGGAAGCAGGATTTTCAGGATTGGAAATTATTCACAGAATTTAGAAACGAAATTTTGTGAATTAATTTTCAATTCTGCAAATCCTGCTTCAATATAGAATTTGGGCACCTAAAATTTTTATTCTAATTTGGTATCAATACATCAAGGCAATTATCCGATCTTAAGAATTGTAAACGTCCTTCTCTCAGAAACAATATATAATTACCGGTATTATTCAGATGCTTTTGCTTGCAGATTAACGGTTCTTTTTAAGAATCGTTGATGTTATATTAATTCAATAAACGGCTATGTATAAATTAAAAGTTAACAAAAAAGATTACAGTGTTGATGCCACTCCCGACATGCCATTGTTATGGGTGCTCCGTGATTTGCTGGGATTAACCGGAACCAAGTTCGGTTGCGGCATGGCACAGTGTGGCGCCTGCACCGTTCACCTTAATGGCGAGGCAGTGCGAAGCTGCGTAACGCTGATAACACGCGCTGCCGGAAAGGAAGTAACCACCATTGAAGGACTTTCACCTACTACCACCCACGCCCTTCAAACTGCCTGGCTTGAAGAAGATGTGCCGCAATGCGGCTATTGCCAGTCAGGGCAGATCATGTCGGCAGCCGTGCTGTTACGGGAGAAGCCCGATCCTTCAGACCAGGATATCGACGATGCCATGAGTGGCAATATCTGTCGTTGCGGAACCTATCCCAGAATCAGAAAAGCAATTCATCTTGCCGCCGAACTTCAAAAAAAAGGAGCTAACAAATGACCCAGATAAAAACAAACCGCCGCCAGTTTATAAAATCGGGCGCTATGCTCGGTGGCGGCCTCATCATATCTTTCATGATACCGGCTTCGGCAAAAAGAATAGCAGATCCTTTTGTGCCAGGTCCGGATGTTTTTTTTAGCCCTAATGCTTTCCTGCGTATTGGTAATGATGGTACCATCAACGTAATTTTATCTCATGTTGAAATGGGACAGGGGATATGGACCACGCTAACGATGCTGATTGCGGAAGAATTAGATGCCGATTGGAAGTCGGTTAAAGTTGAACATTCTCCTGCCGGTAAGCCATGGGCGCATGCAAGTTTTGGAATACAGATAACCGGTGGTTCCAGCAGTACTTATTCTGAATTTGATCGCTACAGGCAGGCTGGTGCAACTGCACGCACTTTATTAGTAAGTGCCGCCGCCAAAAAGCTTGGAGTAAATGCTGCTGATTGCAAAACAGAAAATGGCTTTGTGATCTCGGGAAATAAGAAAGCAAGTTACGGCGAACTGGCAACGCTTGCATCTATCCTTCCGGTTCCCGATAAAGTGATACTTCGTTCCTCTTCAGAATGGAAATATATTGGCAAAGGCATTAAACGCCTGGATGCACCTGCCAAGGTCAACGGCGCTGCCAAATATGGTATGGATATGCAGTTCCCGGGCATGCTTACCGCAGTGGTAGCACATTCACCGGTACCCGGCGGTAAATTGAAATCATTCGATGCCGCTGCTGCCAAAGCGGTTCCGGGCGTTAGAGATGTGGTGGAGATTCCTACAGGAATTGCTATAATAGCCGATCATTTCTGGGCAGCAAAAAAAGGCCGTGCTGCATTGAAAATCGATTGGGATGCCGGATCGTTTGCATCATACAATAGCGCTCAGCAAATAGCGGATTATAAAGAGCTGGCCAATACAAAAGGACTTCCTGCGCTCGAAAAAGGAAATGCAGAAGCCAGCCTTGGCAAGTCTTCTAAAACCGTTGACGCCGAATATATCTTTCCTTACCTGGCTCACGCGCCCATGGAGCCAATGAATTGTACAGTAAAAATTACAAAAGATGCATGCCAGATCTGGACCGGTACGCAGCTTCCGGGTATTGACCAGGCCGCTGCCGCAAAAATACTGGGCTTCAAGCCGGAACAGGTGAATATTGAAACGGTTTTTCTTGGTGGCGGATTTGGCAGGAGGGCGACTCCTTCTTCGGACTTTGTAACGGAGGCCGTTCACATTGCCAAGGCCAGCGGTAAATTTATAAAGCTGGTATGGACAAGAGAAGATGATATGAAAGGCGGTTACTACAGAGCCGCTTTCCTGCACCGGCTAAAAATCGGCGTTGATGATAATGGTTATCCAACAGCCTGGAATCATACTATCGTGGGACAGTCTATCATGGAAGGAACTTTTTTTGAGGCTATGATCAAAAAAGGTATAGACGAATCTTCCGTAGAAGGTATCGCCGACTCTCCTTATTTAGAGGAGGTAAAAGATGCTTATGTGGGCCTTCATAGTCCTAAACTTCCGGTTACGGTTTTATGGTATCGTTCAGTGGGGAATACACATACTGCCTATGTAATGGAAACCATCATTGATGAACTGGCAACACGTGCCGGTAAAGATCCATTGGAATTCAGGAGGAAATTATTGAAAAACAAACCCCGGCACCTGGCCGCGCTGAACCTTGCCGCAGAAAAAGCCGGATGGGGTAAAACGTTGCCTGCAGGCCACTTTCAGGGTATTGCTGTTCATGAATCCTTTTTAAGTTCTGTTGCACAGGTTGTTGAAATTTCAATTAGTGATAAAGGCCATGTTAACGTACATAAGGTTACCTGCGCCATAGATTGCGGACTGGCAGTAAATCCTGATGGGGTTAAAGCACAGATGGAAAGTGGAATTATCTTCGGCTTAACCATGGCTTTATATGGAGAAATCAGTTTTGATAAAGGGCAGGTGCAACAAAGCAATTTTCATGATTACCCCGTTGTACGAATGAATGACTCTCCTGCTTTGATAGATGTGCATATTGTTTCAAGCACAGAAAAGATGGGTGGAGCCGGCGAGCCTGGCGTGCCTCCTACCGCTCCCGCTCTTGCTAATGCTATACATGCAGCTACCGGTAAAAGGATCCGTAATTTACCATTGAGTAATATCAACTTAAAAAATGCCTGATCTTGTAAAACTGCTGACTTTTAAAAATTCGTCTACGTAGGAGTGATCGTTTTGTCAGGCAGTTCTTATTCTTATATTCCAGTGGAGTAACTAATGTATTTAATTTGTAAGTGTTTTTTAACCGCAGAGAGCACAGAGGAGGAAACGCAGAGAGCGCAGAGGAAACCCTCTCTGCGCTCTCTGCGGTTAAAAAAAATGTAGTGAAAGCTATTTGTGGAGCGCACTCTTATTTTAAATATATTTATTAAAAAATATTATGAGAAGACTCTGCTTTCTCATTGTTGCAATATCATTCTCTTTCTACTCCTTCGCACAAACATGGCAGGATACCGTTAACATGATTGAAAAAACTATGAGTGCATACCTGCCTCAAAATCCAGGCTGCCAGTTATCAATCAGCAGGAGTGGTAATGTGATTTTTTCTAAGGCCTGGGGTATGGCAGATTTAGAGCGTAACATAACGCTTACCACCACATCAATTATAGAAGCAGGATCGGTCTCAAAGCAATTTTATTTATAAGAGTTAATTAGAGGTCTTTGATTAATGATAATATACTTAACGCACGGTATTATTAAATTTATATAGTGAACAGGATTTCTGATTTTTTAAAGTAACATTTAAATATAACGGTTTAGAAATACAATGCTATATAAGTTATTACAAGCCGCAGTTTCTATAAATATTTTAATTGAATTATTCTAAAGAGGAACATTTAAAGACTTTTTTATGGAAAAACATGAAAATTTACACAAGGAACTGGATCTGATTCAAAATATAATTACCAGGATGTCAAATAACTCTTTCCTGGTTAAAGGTTGGACTATTACTTTGATTTCTGCCTTAATTGTTTTTGGTAAGGACGTTATCATGGTAAAGGCAAATGGACTGTATTATCTTATTACCATTATGCTTATAGTAATTCCTTTTTGGTGGCTAGACGCATTTTTTTTACATCGGGAAAAAATATTTCGCAAGCTTTATCATAAAGTTATAAGTGATCCGGAAGCCAAAAACCGATTACAGTATAATTTACATCCTGATGAAGTACGGGCTTATGTAAAATCCATCTGGAGCACGATGATCTCAAATTTCTTGTTCTGGTTTTATTCGCCCATTATATTTTTAATTTTCGTTTCGGCAATTTTAAAGTTGTTTAAAATCTATTAACTAACATGATTTTAAAAAATGAGATTTGCTTAATATTGTTATTATTAGTAAGCTCCTGCACAAGTACAGAGAAGATTTCAAAAGCGATTATTTCTCCTGTGATGCAAGTCAAAAAAATTAATGTGGAACAAGAAGAAATTGACCAGATATTTTCACTGCTTATTTATTCTATGGTATTAAAGGATTGGCAGCCAGATGATATTCCTCGTGAAAAACGCAGGGGCTACAATATCGGAGCTCTACTGGTGAACAATAAGAACGTACCTGTTTATTATGGATTGAATTGCATTAATTCTACTAACAATTCCACTCAACATGGGGAAATTCGCGCAATTACCGGCTATTTAGACAAGACAAAACAATTTAATTTAAATGGATATACGGTATACACTACCCTGGAACCTTGTGTGATGTGTGCAGGCATGATTACTATGACGGCATGTGGCCGGGTTGTTTATGGCCAGCATGATGTGGAATATAGTAAAGCATTTGAGAGACTTGCATTGGATACCAGGTCAATAGGTGGGTTTGGCCCTTATCCACGTCAGGTGGCAACCAGTAGCTCTAACCTTGTATTTTGTAAACAACTGGATACTGCGTTTCAGCAATTTCTTAAAGTTGATACAGAAAAAGTGTTGGCAAAATTTCTGACTTCTGCGACAGCTAAAAAAGTTTATGAGGACGCTGCGAATGATTTCAAATCTTACCAGGTAAAGTATAGTCAGAACCAGGAAATATATAATGCTGCAATGAAGTTTTATAATGATTTAAATAAGTAATATGGAAATGCATGAATTCTACAATTCCGAAAACAGGCCTTTGAAGATACTACCGGATGGCATAGTTGTTAAAAGCCTGGAAGGAAAAATGGAAAAGCCCAGTGTATTTATCGGATGCTCCAGAGAGTCACTTTCGATCGCGGAATTTGTAAAAGCTCAATTTGAGGAAGATCTTTACGAAGTTGATATCTGGGACGAAGGAATTTTCGGATCTACCGATACTGCTAAAAATGGCAGGCAAAATATACATCAATTAAAGAGCTTTACTGATATTTACGATTTTGCCATTTTTATTTTTGTATCAGATGATATAATACTAAGTCAGAGTCGTGAAGAAGAGGGAAAGCTTCTCAGGGAAGGCGGTACCCGCCATAACGTGGTTTTTGAATTTGGACTTTTTCTTGGAAAAATAGGAGCAAAAAAAACATACATACTTTTTGATGAGAGTACAAAAAACTTCCTTCAAAAATTTTTTACTGATCTTCAGGACAGTGCCTTCACGGGTGAGAACAATTTCATCAAATTTTTTAGTTACCCGGGTAGATATCAGGATTGGATTGATACCAAAACAGGGTTACCCTATGAACCGGAAACTTTGAAATCTGCAATTTATAACATCAAAGATGCTATAAACAAAAATGCAACCGATGTTGATATAAGCTTTCTTCCCTCTACCTCACTTACAATTGGATATTTTAACAGCTTTGTTAGAATAGCTGCAGGTTTTTTTGAAGATTCAAAAAAAATACCATTTTCAGAAAGAATAGAAAAGTTAAGCAGTGAAAATTCGCATCTCAAAACAACTGTTGGTATCATTAGAAAGAAACAAAAGTTAAGCATAGTAGTTGTCATGCCTGATGATATGAGTTTGGCAACCCATGAAACATGTAATAAATATTTTACGTCTGATAATTTTACACCGCTAAGTTTTCCCGGATTATACCGGCCTATGACAACCAATTGCTGGTCCTTATGTCTTGATGAAACATCTGATACATTGATTCTTTATGATATGCCAACCACTTTGCGTTCTTCAGCAGAAGCAATCGACATGTTGACAAAACATAAAGACGTACAGGAACTTCTCAATGAAAAAGAAAAAAGAAATTTTAGGAAAGTGCTTCTGCATTTGTTAAACGCCCGAAGTAGCGAAATAAGCAAAAATGTTTCTGTTTCTTTTGTTAGCTGGAAAGACTTTTTAACAGAGCTTAAGCTTGATATGGATTGACGTAGTACTTACCTGATTCTACTTTTGGTTGTTGTAGCTGCGTAATACTTTGTAAAAGAAGACTGAATTGATGCAGTCCCATCAGTCGTTATAAATTTTTACTTTAAAAGATAAATCACACCTTTTTTTCGTTATTAATATTTCTACTTAAATCAAAACCAGATAAATTAAATTAGCTGTTTATTACGACACTAAGTTTGAAGCGGAATTGCGCATCTATAGAAAACTTACAACAACAATGAAGACTACATTCTTATCTCTTTTCTTTCTCGGCAGTGTACTGTACTTTTTACCTGCCTGTGAATCCAGTCAGAATAAAGAGGCTGCAGCAGATACCGCAGTAGACCTGTCATCGGTGCCTGCTGTAAAATACCAGGAGCCTCTCATTATAAAAAAAGGTGGTACTTACACCGGCAATTACAAAAGCGTCAACTCTGAAATTCCTGCAATATGGGTACAGACAAATGAACCGGTAGAAATTACCGGTTGCATCATTGTAAGCACGGGTGACTTGATCAAGTGCAATGGCGGTACCAATCTAAAGATCCATCATAACAGCCTTTACGGACTATTTCCACTCAACAACGATCAGTGGGGACGGGCACTGAACGATTATCAGCCGCAGTCTTTGATATTCGAAAACAATTTGATAGAGCACTCAGGAGGCATCCTGGTAGATCATACAGACTCCGGTTCTAAAAACATAGTGATAAGATATAACATCATCCGCAATACCGATAAGAGAAGAGCCAACACAGCAGCCGGTGAGAGCAGAGCCGGAATATTGTTCAATTCCGTTTCTAAAGTATCGGGTGAAATAAGCTGGAACCAGTTTATAAATATCCCTGACAGTTCTTTTGTTGAAGACAATATCAACCTTTTTAACAGTGGCGGTAAGCCCAATGCTCCTTACCTGATTCATGATAACTATATAAAGGGAGCATATCCTTTTCCCCTAAACGCACCAACCTATATTGGAAGCGGCATAACGGTAAATGGCGATCCGGGTTCCAACACCCTGGAAACGATGTCGCAGTTTATCAACGCCTATAAAAACCAGGTGATCAGTACCTGTAACGCCGCTATGAACCTGGCAGCAGGACATGATATTCATTTTTATGGAAATACAATGATCAGTTGTGGTCTGTATCCTGATGGCACTCAATCCGAACGTTTCTGGGGCGGATGCTGCATCTGGAACGGTAGTAATGTGCCGTTAAAAAACTTCATTAACAATTCTATCAAGGGTAATACAATAGGTTATGTGAGGGGTGATAAGAGTGTTCCTTTTGCTGGAAGGCAGGATTGGGTGGTGATAAAAGAGAGCCCTATCTCTGTTGAGCCTGGAGATAACACTTCCTTGCCAAACCCCATCACACTGGAAACTGAAAAGGCCGAATGGGTTAAATGGACAAAGAAACTTGCATCAAACAACATTGTTATCGGCAATGTGGTTGCTGCCGCTTCTTCCAAAGCTGGTGCTGCATCAAAGTAAGATGACGGTTATGAACTGATTATTTCTAGTATTCGGCTCATGAAATAGTATAATTTTGAGCCGAATGAATAATTTTATCGGCTCAAACGTTCCCTCCAGGGAGTAATGGCGCTAGTGATAAGTTAAGTATGAATTGACGCATTGGATTGTAAGTGTTTTTTAACC
>CAXTDO010000006.1:0-26351 GCA_964242315.1 uncultured Flavihumibacter sp. | reverse complement strand
CAGCTCCCCCCTTGTATATCCCGAACCACTTAAACCGATCCTTCATTACAGTGATATTATCTAAGTAAACACGAACAGAAGCTCATTTATTCCAAACACCGGTTTGTTAACAGCCGGCGTTAGCGTTACCGGTGTTTCTTTATTACCAAATATTTCCGTCGCGCCTAATAAACTACCTAAGTGGAAGGGCTTTAACCTTGTTGATTTTAATACGCCCAACCCGGGTCCTACGAGGCGCTACACAAATGAAGACCAGTTGAAATGGATGGAAGACTGGGGCTTTAACTTTGTCAGGCTTCCCATGGCCTATCCCTATTATCTGAAATTCGACCGCAGTAAAAATATCACGCCCGAAGAAGTTTACCAGATTGATGAGCAGCGGGTTGACCGGATAGACCAGTTAGTTCAAATGGCCATCAAACACAACCTGCATGTAAGCATGAACCTCCATCGTGCTCCCGGCTATTGTATCAATGCAGGATTCCATGAACCTTACAACCTTTGGAGAGACCAGGCAGCATTGGACGCTTTTTGTTTCCACTGGAACATGTGGGCAAAGCGCTACAAAAATGTTTCACGGGACAAGATAAGTTTTGATCTGGTTAACGAGCCTAGTCTGCCGGATGATATGGATGATCAGCATACTCAAAAAAGAACTGTTCCCGGTGAGCTATACCGCAAAGTTGCCAAAGCCGCACTGGAAGCCATAAAAAAAGAAAACGGGCAACGACTGGTAGTTGCAGATGGCAACAATGTAGGCACCACCGTAATCTCCGAAATTACCGATCTGGACATTGCGCAGAGTTGCCGTGGATATTTCCCTCATGCCATTTCTCACTATAAAGCTTCATGGGCTAATAAAGATCCTGAAAACATGCCTGTACCAAAATATCCCGGACTAAATGGGGCAGAGCTCATCAACCGGGAAAAGCTGGAAGCATATTACAAACCATGGATTGATCTTGTAAAGAAGGGTGTAGGCGTGCATTGCGGTGAATGCGGCTGCTATAACAAAACTCCTCACGAGGTTTTTCTTGCCTGGATAAATGATGTACTGGATATCCTCACCAGCAATAACATCGGCTTTGCATTATGGGAGTTCGTAGGAGATTTCGGTGTGCTCAATTCTAACCGCGCTGATGTTGCTTACGAAGACTGGCATGGATATAAGCTGGACAGGAAACTGCTTAGTTTGATTCAGAAGTTTTAATGTAACTGCAGTTTAATGCTTCGTCTTGAAAGAGATTTAACCATGGAGTCAGGGAGAGACAATGTGTTTCTCCGTAACGCTGTGTTTTGGAAACTTTGGTGTACTCGTGTCTACTCTTTCTACCGACATTGTGGAGCTGACTAAAAGGCCTGAAAGACCGAAATATCTCAGCAATGGGCAACGCCCATCGATTACAGGCACATACATGAAAGCCCTGCAGGGGTGGCACACTAACGAGTGATGATTATCAACGGTCAATATGCCAGCCCTTCAGGCCTTGTTGCAACCATTTATTGTCGATGGGCGTTGCCCATCGCTAAGATATTTCGGCCTTTCAGGCTTTTTAGTCAGCTCTGGGTAAGGACTATGTATCAATCTAATTATGACCGCTTTGCTCATCATTATTTTTCTGCTGCACGTCATGAGAACGAACGTTTTCTGAAGTGGTATAACCCTCTACAGCCTGGTTTTCCAGATGCTGGGCATCAGTGAATCGGGAGGCATTTGCATCCATTGACTTCCATCCGCCCCAACTGTCTTTATTTACAGTAAGTTGCATATTATAAAAGAAGGTATCATTTTTTGAACTGACGCAGAAAACCTGTAACCGCCCGTCTTTGTTTTGGGTAACGGTAAATTGCCTTAGCTTACCACCAAGCGATTTCCATCCACTCCAGTTGTCTCCACCGGCAGTTAATTGCCAGTTGTGATACAACGCTTTATCGGCCCCGATGTAAAACAGTTCCAGGCGTCCGTCTTTATTGGCTATGGTGGTGAATTGAAGCATAGGCAGTTCCGGTATTACGACATTTATCCCTACGTCTTTCCATGCTTTTACTATGCAGGCTTGCACAGCTTCGTCGTAGAGCTTACCGGCAACGTCAACAGTAAGGTTGGCAAAATCCAGGAACGACGCTGTAGAAGAAAGCCGGGGATCAATCAGTGTCTGGTACCAGATGTTGCCTGCTCTTTCCCATGCTTTGCCTCCCAGCGCGATTGCAGCCAGGTAAAAGGCCTTGTTCGGGATGCCCGAGTTAATGTGCACACCGCCTTCGTCATCTGTAGTATTTACGAACTTGCTCATGTGGTCGGGTTGCGGATCTTTGCCCAAAAGCCAATCATCGTAGGCGGTGCCCGGCGCCTTCATTGATCTTAAAGCCACGCCATTAATATTTGGAGCCAGCAGGCCTGCACCAATTAGCCAGTCAGCCTGATCTGCTGTTTGATTAAGCGATCGCTGTTTAACAAGCGAGCCGAAGACATCTGAGATGGATTCATTAAGTGCGCCGGGCTGATCATGATATTCAAGGCCTGCCGTATGTTCTGTTACGCCATGTGTTAACTCGTGGCCCATAACGTCGATAGCAATAGTGAACCGGTTGAAGATATAACCGTCGCCATCGCCGAACACCATCTGTGTACCGTTCCAAAATGCGTTATTGTAGCGGTAGTCGTAATGCACTGTGGCCAACATATCCATGCCATTACCATCTATTGAATCGCGTTTATACACTTCCCAAAAAAGATCGAATGTAGCCCCAAAGCCATTGTAAGCTTCGTCGGTTGCAACATCGGCATTAGAAGGCTGACCTTCGCTTCTAACCAATGTTCCCGGTAACGTAGTGAAATTTTCAGCGGTATGCACCAGTCGCTTTTTGTGTGGTGTTGCAGCAGCTTGGGGACGAGATTTCTTTAATTTTTTTTGCAGTTGCATGGTACGCTCTGACCGAAGCTGTATATCCTGGCCCAGGCTTCGTAGCGCCATTGCCCGTTGCGCCGGATTTCCTTTTCTGGCTATGTTTTCCATGATGTAAGGTGGAACAACGCTGTAAATGCATTTTCCATTTGTGCAGGCATGTTGATGGTTCATGTGTTTCCTGATTTAAGATTAACAATATATTTAAAAGCCACCACCAGTTTATAGTCTCGATGGATGGGCCATAATCCGAAGTTGCGACACAAGCTCCCGGAGGTTCGCGTCGGTAACCGCGTCAGTTAATTGAATAGTGTGGATTTGAGAGCCGTCTTCTACGGTGATGGTATATTTCACATAATCAGCAGCCCCCTTTGTTGTAACACCGGATTGTACGGGCTGCTCAAAAAAGCGGGCGTTTCGCACTAACGTTTCTAACTGATTTGCCACCTGAGCATTAATCAGTGCCGTGTCAATCATCAAAGGCTTGCTAAATGCCGGAAGATAGGCAAAGCCGCCGCTCATTTTAAAATTTATATTCATTCCCTGATACCTCCAATTCAGTTATTTTGATTTGTCGGTGCAGCATGTTTGAATTCAGTAAGCCCCGAGGTAATAATATCACCGCGGCGCCACAGGTAAATAAAATCAGGTACAGGAAAAGTTGTAATCAATAGGGGAGAGAGCCTATAAGTAATCCACCGGTTATAAGCCAAATTACTAAGCCGAAATTAAAAAATTTCTTATTACGATAAAAAATATTTTGATATCAGAGGATGTGTCTGCACGCTTGTTGCCGAGTAACATTGACATGTTTTTTTAGCCATAGTTATAAGGAAACACTCTTAAAGCCAGCCACTACATTCATGCAGCTTTGTATCGGCATTACTTCTTTTCAGAATTAGACACAAACGCAATATGCCTGCTATCGGGCGACCAGGAGTTAACGTTTATAGTACCCTGCCCTCCATATAAATGGGCAATTACTCGGGGCGCGCCACCGGATGCAGGCATTAACCGGAGCATCACTTTTTTATAAGATGGATGTGAGTTAGGTTCAATATCCGTCGGAAATGAAATCATTACAATCCATTTGCCATCAGGAGAAATATGAGGGAACCAGCTATGGTATTCATCAAAAGTAAGTTGCTCCTTTGCTGTTCCATCGGGCTTCATTCGCCATATTTGCATGGTTCCTGTGGGATTGGCGTTGTAATAAATATACTTGCCGTCAGGGGAATATTCAGGACCATCCACATGACCGGTGGTATTTGATGTCAACGCCGTTTCAGCTCCTGTATTGATGTCGGCTTTTATAATGTTATATATTTTGCTGCCATCTCTCATTCCTACCAGTACCACATCTTTTCCGTTAGGCGCCCATCCGTGCCAGTAAGAGGGTGTTTGTTGGGTAACCTGTTTAGGAGTTCCGCCGGTAAGCGGCAGTACGTAAACCGTTGAACCACCACCTGTTTGTCCCTGTCTGGAATGACTGATGGCAAGCATTTTTCCGTTAAAGGAAATACCATGATCGTTATTGATCCGGCCCAAAGAATCTGTGTTCAACTTCTCAGGCGTCCCTCCTTTTACCGAGATGGTATACATGGAACCTCCTTCATTAAACAACAGTTTATCACCTCCCGGCATCCAGTTGGGTGCCTCAAATTTTCCGGCAGACTCACGGATTACCATTCTCTTTCCATCAAACACGTCCATTGTTTCGAGCCTGCAACCCACCACTCCCTGTAACGGTGGTAATTTTACCTGTGGATTAGGATGATAGGTTTCCGGTACAGGTTTATCGATACGAACATTCCGGATTTTAGCAGCCTGTACCGTATTGGAATCATGCGAGGAAATGAATAGTCCTATAAGGACAGAGTCTTTTAAATAAGGCATTTCCTGTGTGGTTACTTCCTGCAGCGGTTCGCCCCAGTTTGCTACCCGCATGGTAACTTTTTTTCCAACCCGTTCTAACTGAATGGTGCGAAACACATTCTTTTTCGCATAGAATGTCTCGTCTTCGGGGTCTCTCATATAAGCTCCTCTCAGTGGCCTCCATTGCAGCACGGTAAGCCCGTCACCATGAACAACTGCATTAACACTCGCTGCCGCTTCATCAGCGCTTTCTCTTATCATCCATCCGGTTTTTCGATGTGCATCTCCCGTTTCACCTTCAAACTCAAAATCTCCGGTAACGATAAAATTGCCCCCGATCTTTTTATATAAATATTGAAACTCATCCCTGTTAAACCAGATATTATAACCCGAACCACGCATGTAATAACTCTGGGTAGTCTCATCATATTTTGATGAACCGGCATTTTTAGGCTTGCCTATATCTGCCGCCCTGTCAAATATTCCTATACCGTTTTGGGTGAAAGACTTACTGTAAAAAGCAAGCGCGATAAGAAGGGAAAAATATTTCATACAACAATCAATTTTATTTATGGGTGTTAGCAGCGTAACAACATAAATTTACTTTTTATAAATACGGGCTGTCCAGCCACCCCCAGGGTAAAGCTTAACGGGTTGTTTGGTACTTTTTGATACGGTAACTACTTCCCGTTTATAATCAGTGGCATCGCGGTCGGAATTCAAACCATCTTTAAATATTTCAGCTTCGTATGTTCCTTCCGGTAAGAAAGAGAAATCAAGCATGATTTCATGGGGCGTCCAATTGCTTATGGCTCCTACAAACCATACATCGCCCTTTCGCCGGGCAAGCGCAACGTACTCGGCAACTTTTCCATCCAGCGGTACCGTTTCATCAAACGTAACCGGCACTTTGGTAATAAAGTCCGTGCATTCTTTTTCCCTTTTATAAATGGTAGGGTTATCGGAAAGCATCTGAAGTGGAGCTTCAAAAATTACGTATTGCGCCAGTTGATTGCACCGCGTTCCTTTGCTCATCGGGTTGCCGCTGACAATACGATAGTTTGCGTCGGTTGCATTACGCATGGCACCGGGCGTATAATCCATAGGGCCGGCCATCATGCGGATGTAGGGAATAGTGGTGGTATAGCGTGGCTGATCTTCGTTCGCCCATTTATAGTTCTCCAATCCCTTCACCCCTTCATACCCCATCACATTGGGATAGGTACGTTGCAGTCCTGTAGGCTTAAAGGCGCCATGATAATCAACCAGCATTTTATATTCAGCGGCTTTCTTTGCAATGTCGTATGTTGATCTGACGGCAAGCTGGTCGTCGCGATCAACATAATCTATTTTCCATCCTTTAACACCCATCCTGGCATATACAGGAAATGCTGTGTCCATTTGTTGCAGGATGTTATACCATGTTGACCATAAAATAACATTTACTCCCTTGCTCTTCCCATAGTTAACGATCTCGGGTAAGTTTAAATTAGGAGAGACCTTCATCAGGCTGGAACGATCAGACCAACCTCCGTCCAACACGATGTAGGGAATTTTATTGTCTGCTGCAAAATCAATAAAATATTTGTAAGTAGGCGTATTGAGGCCGGCTCTGAAGTCAACGCCGGAAATATTCCTGCCATTCCACCAATCCCAGGCTACCTGACCTGACTTTATCCAGGAGATATCCGATATGCGGGGAGGTGCAGCAAGCTTTTGTACAATATCCTGGTTCAGTAAATCCTTGTCCTGCTCGCTGATGACAATAGCCCGCCAGGGAAAGCTGCGGGTGCCGGTTGTGTTAGCAATATAGTCTGCTCTTTTTGTTGGAATGTAATTGTTACCTACGGTATGCGCTTCCTTGGGATAGGGAGCATATACCCCTTTTAATCCTTTTCCTGTGCTGTTCAAATCAACATACATACCGGGGTAGTCTTCCAGGTCGGCTTCCAGCACCACTACTTTTTTAGCGCCGGCTTCAACTAACAACGGAAGAAAGGCCAGGGAATCTTTTGGGAACTGCGATAGCCTGATCTCGTGGTAAAGCGCTTCAAAAGAGGAGTTGAATATTTTGCCATCACGGTAATCCCACTGTATCGGAATAAACGACTTGTAATCATCGGTAAAATTGAAATTGGCTTCTTCATTCTTTACAATCAGGTCACCTTTCTTTTTTGTAAAAAAACGATAGGCCACTGCATCATTGTATGCGCGGAATATGACTCCATAATCGCCTTTACAATTCAGGGTAAGCTCATTGTACAAATCGTTGATGGTGGCTTTTTTATAGTTAATGGCCTTGATAACAGCATTTACTTTTCTCGCAGGCGCCGAATTCACCGCAGCGTTATCACCTATTATGCCGCTTTCAAGCAGCATCGAAATAGCAGACGGTGCAATCACCTGCTGGCCTTTGTGCTGTACCGACCATTGAATTTTGTTGCCCGTTGCCACTTTCACAGCAATGTTTCCATCCGGCGATGTCAGGTTGAAGTCTTTGGCTTTTTGCGCAACAACCATAGTGGCACTCAACAGGCAGATGCATGTTAAATCAGCAAATCGTTTTTTCATATTAATTCACATGGGAATTATTACAGTTATGGAACTTTCTTATGCTAACAAATATATGCTTCAATTATATCATCAAACAAAAATTCAATACAAACCTGGCGAACAAAAAAAATTAAGTTGTCCTCATTTATCCCGTGCGACATTGACAAAATACATTACATTTAAAGAAAAAATATGGCTATCAACCTCATCACTCCGGGCATTCACCATATTAACCTTCGTTGCGCCGACCTGGCATCTGCGAAAACATTTTATCGGGATAAGTTAGGTTTCGTTATTGCTCTTGAAAATGATGAACTCTTTGGTTTTGCCATCGGGGGTGTAATCATTGCGTTTAAACAGGCAGATGCAGGAGCAAGCTTTGATCCTCATACGATTGGTACCGATCATATAGCAATAGCTTGCACATCGGAGGAGGAACTGGAACGGGTGGCAAAAGGTCTTACAGAAGAGGGAATTGAAAACACAGGTGTAAAAACAGATCTCACTCTTCAAAAGCAATATGTGGCTTTCAAAGACCCTGATAGGATACAATGGGAATATTATATGGTGTAATATTCATTGTTTGATGTCAAGGCCTGCTCACGAAAAATACATGTTCTCCTCTAACTATTTGGTGAAACCGAAAACATTTTTGTAAGTATCTTTCTAAAATGAAAATCACTTGCAAGCCATTTATCTTATCTGCACTTGTAGCACTGTCCTTTGCTTGCCAGGCTCAAACAACCGAAATACAATATTTATCTGGCACCGATAAAGATCATACTGTGGCATGGGACTTTATGTGCACTGCCGGCCGCAACAGCAGTAAGTGGACGCAGATAGCGGTTCCATCCAATTGGGAATTCCAGGGATTCGGCAATTACACTTATGGCTCTGAAAAGGAAGATGCAAAGGAAACAGGTTTTTACCGCTATCAATTTAAAGTGCCTGCTGCGTGGGAACATAAGGAGGTGTTTATAGTGTTTGACGGTTCTATGACAGATACTGAAGTTAAGATCAATGGCACGATAGCAGGGCCAATACACCAGGGTGCTTTTTACCGGTTCAGATATAATATTACTCCTGTTATCAGGTATGGAAGTGCAAACCTGCTGGAAGTAAAAGTAAACAAAGTATCTGCTAACCAATTGGTGAATGAGGCGGAACGAACTGCTGACTTTTGGGTGTTTGGCGGGATATTCCGTCCTGTGTTCCTGGAAGCGTATCCGGTGGAGCACCTGCAGCGCATTGCGGTTGATGCAAAAGCGGATGGGTCTGTTGCAATCAATGCTTTTCCGGTAAATCTAAAGGGAGGGGCTTCCCTGGTAGCGCAGCTAAAATCCAGGGATGGCAAGCTTGTTGGCACTCCTTTTAGCGCAACGGTAAAAGCCGGCGATTCGATAATACATCTTCAAGGCAACATTGCCGGTGTACGATTATGGTCTCCTGAATATCCGAACCTGTATAAGCTTGATGTAAGTTTGAAAAATGGCAAACAAACCTTGCATCAAATTACAGAGACCATTGGTTTTAGAACAGTGGAACTGCGCAAACAGGATGGTTTTTATGTCAATGGTAAAAAAATGCGTTTTAAAGGAGTAAACCGCGGGTCTTTCTGGCCAACTTCCGGGCGTACTACCAGCAGAGCCGTAAGTATTCTGGATGCCAACCTGATTAAGGATATGAACATGAACGCGGTTCGGATGTCGCACTATTGCCCCGATAACCATTTTTTGGAAGTGTGCGATTCGATAGGCCTGTTTGTGATTGATGAACTCACCGGCTGGCAATATCCACCCTACGATACGAAGACAGGCAGAAAGCTGGTGAAAGAACTTATCGAGAAAGACGTTAACCACCCATCCATCGTACTCTGGGCCAATGGCAATGAAGGTGGATTTAATTTCGACCTGTTACCCGATTATCCAAGACACGACATACAACAACGTCCCGTTATTCAACCCTGGATGAATATTAACGGGATGAATACAAAGCATTATATCCCCTGGAACTATGGCATCAATACTTTTTTCCAGGGAAAGGATGTTTTCTTCCCTACCGAATTTCTTCACGGTTTGTACGATGGCGGAAATGGAGCCGGGCTGGACGATTTCTGGAATCTGATGTTGAACAACCCGCTCTCCGCAGGAGGCTTTCTATGGGATTTTTGCGATCAGGCTGCCGTTCGTACCGACCGTAACGGGCAACTGGATACCAAAGGCAACGCAGCAGCAGACGGCATTCTTGGACCTTACCGGGAAAAAGAAGGAAGCTTTTTTACCATTAAAGAAATTTGGTCGCCTGTTTATTTTTTAAAGCGTGCCATTACCAAAGAATTCGATGGAAAGCTCCGTGTGGAGAACCGTTACGATTTCACTAATCTGAATCAATGTGCCTTTCGCTGGAGGCTAAAAAAAATTACCGGACTGGAACAAGGCGACACCATATCCATTTCAGGTTCGTTGCCGGCGCCGGACATTGCACCTCAAACCAGCGGCATGGTTACAGTTGCCTTGCCAAAAAATTGGAAGACTTACGATGTGCTGTACATCACCGCAACAGATATTTATGGCAGGGAACTTAATACCTGGTCATGGCCCATCACAGGTCCGGATGAAATGGCAAAGAGAATTATTCCAACATCTACAGGTACAACCAGTGTAAAGGAAGAAGAAAATAAGCTGATCATGAGCGCAAACAATGTACAGGTAACGATCGATCGGAAAACAGGATTGCTTTTGACTGCAAAAAACAGTCATGGCACTATATCATTGAATAACGGGCCGGTACTTATCAGCGGCGAAGCGACTACTGCTTCGGTAACCCATGGTGATACTCTCGGCACACAGGTTATAAAAGTGGCTTATGAAGGCAGGCAGCGCTTCCGGTTTACCTGGATCATGTTACCGTCGGGAATAGTGGAATTGCGGTATCAGTATCGTCCTGAAAACAATGAGCAAATGCTGGGAATCAGTTTTAGTTACCCTGAAGAAAACGTTAAAGGAATACAACTAATGGCTGATGGCCCTTATCATGTTTACAAGAACAGAATGAAGGGAACCCGTTTTGATTCCTGGACGAAAACTTACAACAATACCGTTACCGGTGAATCATGGGATTATCCCGAGTTTAAAGGGTATTACAGCAATTTTTATGCGGGCCGGTTCCAGACCAGTGAAGGCTCTTTTTCCGTTTACACAGAAACGGAAAACCTTTTCCTGCATCTTTTAAATCCTGCCATACCAAAGGGTTTAGGAAGAGCGAACTCAATGGCGGTGTATCCAAATGCAGGAGGGATTTCGTTTATGCATGGCATCACCGCCATAGGTACCAAAAGCCAGAAAAAAGAAGATCTCGGCCCGCAAAGTCAGAACAACATTACATTTGCCAATGGTGGTAACGACACGCAATCGGGCGTGTTGTATTTTGATTTTAGATAAACATATGGCGCCTTAATAAATGACAATGTAATAATACTTGCGCTGGCAACCCCGACGGCGTAATGCTATTAAAGTAACGTGAATACCGGATAAAATTAAATGTACGTTATTGAGTGAAGCGGATGAGCTTCGCCAGATTGATCCCTTCAATTATCGTTATATTTAACTATCATAAACGCACCTGCAATGAACAACTCAGAACCTGAACCACCCAAACGGAATTGGTATTACATAATATCTCCCTGTGTGATTGCCGGCATACTTGCTTTTGTTTGGACACTTTACTGGTTTATAATTTTTGAAATGGAAAGTGGTTGGAGCATCTTGGGAGTTATTTCCGGTTTGCCTTTTTTGGTAGTGATGATTCTGGCAGACGTAATAGTAAAAGTGACCGTTAAAAAAAAGACTGTAAAGATCTGGCTGATTGAGCTATCAATTATAGCAGCATGTATTATGTTATTTGTGTTATACGTGTATACGCTCTAAACTAATATAAGCTGACGTAATACTCTTAGCCATTATAACAGTTTTTTTAACCGCAGAGAGCACAGAGGAGGAAACGCAGAGGGCGCAGAGATTATCCTCTGCGTTTCCTCCTCTGTGCTCTCTGCGGTTAAAAAAACTTATAAGGTCAGCCACTACAATTCAATGCGCAACTTCACACTAGTTAACGTTAAATATATACTTACCCGAGCCGACTTGTATCAATGCCTTACCATTCTCAAATCTTAAAAATTTCAGGTCTTTCATACCGGTGATAACCTTACCGCCTTCTGTAATTCGCGCCGTTTCTTTTGCCGGGAGATAAATCACTGCGGTTGAATTAACTGGTATCTCCACAATTAACTCAAATCTGTCTGCATCTTTTTTCCATTTGCCGGATATCGTTCCATAAGGAGAATCGTAACTTCCCTGAGCCGCAGTAATGTCGCCAACTGGCTGCGGATTGATTACTATTTCCTTAAAAGCTACGGTATTTTTTGCAGGTTTTATTCCTGCTAATCCACTATAGAACCATTCCATAATATGTCCCAGCATCATGTGGTTGTTAGAGGCGTTATCATTACCCTGCCACGATTCGGTAAGCGCTGTTGCGCCCCGACTGATTTGATAACCGTACCCGGGTCTGCCGGCATTGCTGTTCATGTTATAAATCACATCAGACCTTCCATTATCTTCCAGCGCCCTCAGCAGATAACGGTAACCAACATCACCGGCAGTGAGACTGTCGTTACGGCTGTGCAGTTCCTTCACTATGTTGTCTACCACCGAATCTTTATATTCAGGTTCTACCAGATCCATATAAACCGATATGGCATTGGACGTTTGACTGCCTGTTGCATATTGTTTGGTGTTTTTATTAAAAAACGAACTGTTATAAGATGCTTTTACTTTTGCAGCCAGTTGAGCATATTTGTTTGCCTCTTCCTGTTTGCCTATCAGGGCTGCTACTTTGCTCATCAAACTCAGGTCGTAATAGTAAATGGCGGTAGCAGTAATGCCTCGTGGAGTACGCTGTGAGGGTCCGAGTGGTTTGGGGCCTATATCATACCAATCGCCCAGGCCATGAGAAAGGATGTTTTCTTTCGACTTGCTTTGCAGGTACGATATGTAGCGCTCCATCATCGGGTACGCTTCTTCCAGCATTTGCTTATCGCCATACCATTCATACATATACCATGGCATAATGATGCTGTTGCTTCCCCATTCGGGTGAGTCGCGAAAGGGGCCGCCAAACACTGCAAATTCGGGTGCAATATCAGGCACAAGCCCATCGGCGGTCTGGGCAGCTATCATATCTTTTATCACCTTACGGCATAAGCCTGCAATGTCGTAGTTGTATCTTATGGATGGTCCCATCAGGTGCGCTACTTCCAGCCATCCTAATTTTTCTCGATGGGGGCAATCGGTAAACACACTTGACATATTGCTTCTTACCGACCAGTCGACCAGCTTATTTGTTTTATTAAACAATTCGTTGGAGCATGAAAACGTGCCAACGGTAGGGGCGGCGTTACGGGTGTGTAAGCTTTTCATGGCTGTTACTACTGGCAGGTTATCGGGATTCTGTTCACCTTCCGGCACAGCGCCTTCCACCTGTACATAACGAAAGCCATAGTACGTAAACTGAGGTTGCCATATTTCAACGCCTTCGCCTTTCAGCGTATAATCAAAATATACCGGGCTTCCGATTGGCTCCGTTGTGATGGAACCGTTTTTATTTAACAGTTCAGCAGGCCACAAACGGACAACGGCAGCTTTTTTCCCCTTCACAGCCAGGTGAGGAATGCCGGATGCGTTTTGGCCGAAATCGTACAACCAAACACCGGCTCTGATTTGCGTAATCCTGGCTGGTGTAAAATTTTGAAATATTTTAATGGGTGCTGCTGTTTGTGAATGTAATTCCGGAGGGCCATCTAGGCTAACAACTGTTTTCCACGATCGGTCGTTAAAGGAAGGGCCATCCCAGCCTGGTTGTTCAAGGGTAGCATTAAAATCTTCCCCACCAAAAATACTCGAAAAGGTGGTGGGGCCGGGTGCAGTTTTCCATGATTCATCACTTAAAATATCGGCGGTGGTTCCATCATTATATTCAAGCACCATTCTGCAAATCATCTTTGGATATCCGTACGCCGTCTGAAGCTTGCGGTAACGCTGACCGGGAATGAAATAAAAGCCATTGCCAAGCATTACGCCTATTGCATTACCGCCCTGTTTTAACTGGCTGGTTACATCAAACGTAACATAGAGCGACTGCTTATCATAGTTTGTCCATCCCGGATCAAGAAAATGATCGCCTGCCTTTTTGCTGTTTAAACTCAACACAAAATGCCCAAGTCCGGCAATAAAAACGGTTGCTTTCTTTAAAGGCTTTTTTATGGAGAATTCTTTTCTCAGCAGTGGCAGTACATCGGTTATGTCTTTACGTTTGGCTTCGGAAGTGAGGGGACTCAGCAGCATTGAATCGGGCATTTTTTCGTACGCAATCCATTGAGCATTTTTCCAGTCGACTTTTGTAAGTAAACCCATTTGCCAGCTCGTTTCATTGCTCCATGATGATGTATTGTTATGGTTATCCCATACCATTACTTTCCAGTAATAAGTTTTAACAGACTGCAACGTTGGTCCGGCATACAACACCTGTATTGATCGGTTTGAAGCGGTTCTTTTTGTATCCCACACGTTACCGATATTTTTTTTAATGGAAGCCTGATTGTCCGCTACTACAATTCTATAGGCAGTCTGTACTACAGTTCGTTGTGTTGAAATGATTTGCCAGCTTAATTTTGGTTGTAGCGATTCAACACCTAATGGCTTTGCAGCATATTCGCACTGGAGGTTTTTTATCTGCAGCTTTTGTGAAAAAAGGCTACATGATAATAAAAACGTTAGGGTTACAATTTGAGCCTTTCTTAATATGCTGCTCATAGATTTTTGCGATTGACTGATGAAGATACGTATGGAATTGTAGTGGTTGACTTTGTAAGTGTTTTTGAAGCAGGATTTTCAGGATTAAAAATTATTTATAGAATTTTGCAACGAGATTCTGTAAATAATTTTTAATCCTGAAAATCCTGCTTCAAAAACACTTACAAAGTCAACCACCAGATAGTATATTCTTCATTTACAATAAAAGTGAATATAAATTAATTATCTTGTCTCCCAAAAAATCAACTTTAAACTTAACCAACCATCTATTAAAAAATGAATCGTATAAAAGTCGCTGTAGTGGGTACCGGTTTTATCGGGCCTGCTCACGTTGAAGCGCTTCGCCGCTTGCCAAATATCGAAGTTGCTGCCCTCTGCGAAGCAACCATTGAACTGGCAGAAGAAAAAGCTACCGCATTAGGTATTCCCCGCTTTTATTGGTTTGATGATTTGCTTAAGCAGGATGATATCCAACGCCCTCATATCTGCACTCCAAACTTTTTACATTATCAGCAAAGTAGCGCCGCGTTAAAGGCGGGGAAACATGTGGTTTGTGAAAAGCCTTTGGCAAATAAAGTGGAAGAAGCTGAGGAACTGGTTGCTTTAGCAAAAGAGACGGGATTGGTAAATGCGGTTCATTTTAACCTGAGGTATTATCCACTCGTTCGCCAGATGAAAACAATGCGTGAAAAGGGCGATTTAGGAGAGATACATTCCATCATGGGTTCTTACCTGCAGGATTGGCTATTTTATCAGAATGATTATAACTGGCGGTTGGAACCAGATAAATCAGGTGAATCAAGAGCGATCGCCGACATTGGTTCGCACCTGCTTGACGTAACGGAATATATTACCGGACTAAGAATTACTGAAGTAATGGCGGATTTTTCCACCATACACAAAACACGCTTAAAGCCAATGAAGCGCGTGGAGACCTATTCAACTGAAACACTAGCTGCCTCGGACTACCAGGAGATTCCCATAAATACGGAAGACCACGCTAATGTGATGCTTCGATTTGATAACGGCCGCACCGGGGTAGTTACCGTCAGCCAGGTGTCTGCAGGGCGTAAAAACAGGTTAAACCTTGAGATTTCAGGATCGAAATCTACCTTTGAGTGGAACTCGGAGCGGCCCAGCGAAGTATGGATCGGAAAACGTGACAGCGCCAACCAAACACTTATGAAAGACCCTTCGCTTTTTTACCCGGAAGCTGTAAGCCTGATCAGTTTTCCCGGTGGGCATAACGAGGGTTTCCCGGATACTTCCAAACAGCTTTTTAAAGAAGTATATGCGGCCATAGCGACTAATAAACAACCAGAGGCGCCTGCCTTTCCAACTTTCGCCGATGGATTAAGAGAGCTGGTTATTTGCGAACGCATTATTGAAAGCCATAAGAAACAGGCTTGGGTTAAAGTGTAGTTCTGAACCCTGATTTACTTGATTGAAGGATTATCTTTATGCGGCACCCTTAATCAAGACAATCATTCAATCAAGTAAATCAAGGTTCAAAACGCTGTGCGAACGCCTAACTGTTTTTCATCCTGTCCACATGCACATGTTCTTTACGAAGCGAAATCTCATGCGTGAGAGGCGTTTCTGTTACGCTCCTTGTAATATGTATCTCTTCAATTACTTCGTATTTTTTCACTACCACCGAAATTTCACGCACTACTGTAATGATAGTAGTGTCTCCCTGCCGTACCAGGCTCACCGGCGGTTCGTCTAAAACTTTATAGGGAACTGATACATGTCTCACTTCATACGACTCATTGACAATTGGAACGTTAATACCAATCGTTTCTTCGCTAACGGTTTTTGTAATTCGAACCTTACCTGTTTCTATAATTTCCCGATCCACTGTAGCAAATTCCTCTATAACCTTAACTGTTTTCAACTGATCGTTGGCCGGCGTGGCCTTGTAGTTTGAAGAATTATCCATAAGATTACTTTATTTAATAATCATGCCAAGGTACTAAAGAAGTTAATTTCAGAAGCCGTTTCAAAATTTTAAGACCCGGAAGTTGATGTTTGCATTATCCGCGAATCAGCACTTGGCAGAAGATTTCAAATTCGCCCGGCACATTACAGCAAGGCGTTAAAATCCCTCAAATTGATTGAATATCATTTATAAATAATTACTACATTTGATTTCATCATACCTATATGAACACCCGTTCTGTCTTTTGATAAAGATCAACTATCGCTGTTATTGTTAACTCCTGGTAAACTCTTGAAAAAAGTTTATTTGCATTAATATTTTATGAAATTTGAAAAGGACGTTTTTATCAGTTATGCCCACCTTGACGACAAGCCACTCGATGAGGGCGCTAAAGGGTGGATTACCGACTTTCACAAGTTGCTTCAAACGCGGCTTGAACAAACCATCGGCCATGAGTTAAATATCTGGCGTGACGAAAAATTAACCGGCAATGAAATTTTCGGCCCTGAAATAGCTGCGCAGTTTCCAAAGTTGAAAGTAATGGTATCGATCATTACTCCCCGTTATGTTCGCTCCGACTGGTGTACGCGTGAACTGGATGAATTTTATAAAGCGGCCGACCGGAACGGTGGCGTAAGCATCGGCAATAAATCGCGCATCTTTAAAGTGATGAAGACGCCTGTAGACAAAGACGCGATTGAGAAACTGCCGGTTGAGATCTGTAAAATCTTTGATGAAATTTTAGATTACAAATTTTATATACAGGAAGCAACAACAGGTAAATTCAGAGAACTGGCCCGGGGTAGTTGGGTTGATAATAAAATTCAGCAGGAATTTATGGATAAGCTCGACGATGTGGCTCAGGACATTGCCAATCTGATTAAAAAACTAAACAAATCGGAAGGCGAAGTAACCAGGAGAAAAATCTATCTGGCCGAAACTACTTATGATCTGCAGAGTTATCGTGATAACCTGGTGCGTGAATTACAGGAAGGTGGCTACACGGTTTTGCCAGGCAAAAACCTGTCACATATCGTCAACAAATTTACGGCTGACGTGGAAGGATATCTGGATCAAAGTATACTGTCGTTACACCTGATCAGCTCTACCAATTATGCCGTTCAACCCGAAGGCGCCGACAAGTCGGTAGTGATCTTACAAAACGAAATTGCCGCCCAAAAAAGTGCTGCCAATAACTTAAACAGGCTGATCTGGATCCCACCCGTTACGCCGGATGCCAGCACCAATCAAATAATGATCGCCCGGCAAAAAGCATTCATTGACGAACTGAAACACAATGCCGACTTTCAGAAAGGCGCGGATATATTAGAAGGTCCGCTGGAAGAGTTTAAGCTGGCCATCTTCGACACCATCAGAAGAATGGATGCCGAAGAAAAAGCCAGGCGGGATGCGAAAGAAAAAGCAGATAAACTTGCCGCTCCCGCCTTAGCAGGTTCCGCCGCCATTATTGAAAACACGGGTCCCAAACTGGTTTATCTTATATGCGACCAGCGCGATCTGGATGATACCCGGCCGCTCGAAGATATCATCAGCGACAGCGGCAACGAAACATTGCTTCCTCTTTTTGAAGGCGACCAGGCACAATTGCGGCAAGCGCATATCGACAACTTAAAAATCTGCGATGCGGTCATCATCTATTATGGCGCCGGAAACTATCGTTGGGTAGGTAGCATGAAACGCGACCTCCTGCGGCTGCCTGCATTAGGCCGCAACAAACTACTGATTGACAAGATAATTTATATTGCCGGTACTCCCGACAAAGACAAAGAAACTTTCAAAGCAAACGATTTTGCAATAATAAACGGCCTTCCCGGGTTTAATAGTGATTTATTTAACGGCTTGATTCAAAAGCTTAGGTAGAGACTATTATGATTAATTATTCGGATAACCAGCTTGTCAATCCTTTTGTAGGACTGCGCGCTTTTGAAGAAAAAGAAGACTACCTTTTTTTTGGCAGGAATAAACAGATCAGTGAACTTTTACAAAAGTTTAAAGACAGCCGTTTCCTGGTGGTCATTGGCTCATCAGGTAGCGGTAAATCTTCATTGGTAAAGTCGGGCCTGTTACCTGCTATCTATAGCGGTTTTCTAACAGTGGGAAGCAACTGGCGGGTTGCAGTAATGCGTCCCGGTGAAAACCCCATTGGATACCTGGCTAAAGAGCTGGCTTCCGAGGGCACTTTGTATGCAGAAACCACGAGTACCAACATTCCATATGAATCCATAATTGAATCGAGTTTAAGGAGAAGCGAAAACGGATTGGTACAGGTGTACAAAGACGCACATCTGGATGCCAGGGAAAATTTACTGGTAGTGGTAGACCAGTTCGAAGAATTGTTCCGCTTTAATAAGTATGAGAAACAGTACACGCCCGGCAAAAGCGACGCCATCCATTTCATCCAAATACTGCTCACCGCTGCTCAGCAAAAAGAATGTCCTGTTTACGTATTGCTCACCATGCGCTCCGATTTCTTAGGTGACTGCGCAGAGTTTCGTGGCTTGCCCGAAGCTATAAATGAAGGGCAGTACCTGGTGCCACGCATGATACGCGATGAAATAAGGGAAGCAATAACCGGCCCCGTTGCCGTAAGCACTGCAACCATCACCCAGCGATTGGTAACAAGATTATTAAACGATCTGAATAACGATACTGATCAATTGCCCATACTGCAGCATGCTATGATGCGCACCTGGGATGCCTGGCACCAGAGAAATCAACCGGCCACGCCTATCGACTTTGAAGACTATGAAAAGATAGGAACGATGAAATCGGCGCTGTCGCTGCATGCTGACGAAGCATACGCCGAACTGGCAACAGAAAAAGAGCGGAAAATATGCGAATTGATGTTCAAGGCATTAACAGATAGTGCTTCAGACATACGGGGCATACGCAGGCCACGCAGCATCGCCGACCTCTGCCTGCTCACAGGCGGCTCGATACCGGAGGTTATTAACCAGGTAGAAATTTTCAGGAAACCCGGCCGCACGTTCTTAATGCCTCCCCTTGGTATTGACTTAACAGAAAAATCAGTTATCGACATTTCGCATGAAAGCCTGATGCGTGTATGGCAGCGGCTGGTACAATGGACCGAAGAAGAGATTCGAAGTGGCGAACTGTTCATGAGACTGGCAAATTCGGCTCAGCTAAAAGAACAAGGCCAGAGAGGACTGCTTAAAAATCCTGAGCTGGAAATAACGTTGAACTGGAAGGAAAAAAACAAGCCGATCGCAAAATGGGCCGAAGGTTACAAAGCCAATTTTGAACAGGCCATGACTTACCTCGAAGACAGCCGTAAAGAAGACCTGGCAGAGAAAAAATTTCTAGCGGATAAGGAAGCCACCAGGAAACGATTGGTAAGAACCATTATGGCGCTGTTGCTTTTAGGAATTATCGCATCAATAATCATAGTAATTAATTCGAAGAGACTAATTAAGGAAGCAAACGAAGGGAAACAGGAAGCAATTAAACAAAGAGAAATAGCAGAAAAAGCCACCCGCGAGGCAACTAAAAGCGACAACCTTAGGAAAATTGCATTAGTAAGAGCTGAAAGTAGTGCGGAAGAAGCATTTCGAAAACAAAAGCTGGCAGATAGCAGTGCAGAATTAGCAACACTAAAACAACAAGAAGCCCTGAATAATGCCAACGTTGCAAAACAAGAACAAAAAAGGGCAGACAGCAATGCAACAATTGCAAGAAAAAAAACCTTGGAAACAGTTAAGCAAAACCTTAAAATTGCCGCTAATGAGTATGCCCGTTTGATTCGTGAGGGGCCATCAGTGGAGAATAAAAACAAGAATGAATTTTATGGAAATGACTATCTCCTGGCTTATGAATATCATTTTGCACAACTGGAAGATTCAACTGCCGCCGCTGATAAAAATGCTTATAAAGCCCTGAAAAATAAACTTTATTACAACAATGATCTGTACCAAAGGCTATATGAGGGCCTCGAAAAAAATAATAAGCTTGCAGATGTGATCCGGTTAGATAGCAATCTGAAGTTTAACGCTGCCTTAAAGCTGGCAGGCTTCAACGATGCAACGGGTAGAACTAAAACAGAAGAAGGAAAGCTTGTTGTATCCAACGTCAATAATACCAGCAAAAACGTTGCTGGTGCCGCCAACACACGACAGGAATTTTTGTCGTTTGCCGTAAGTAAAAATCAGCAACGGCTTTTTTGTTCAACCAATAACAACCTTATCTATGTATTTGATAATAAGTTGAACAAGGTAGATTCCATCAGCATGGGAGCAAAAGTAACGGCTCTTGATTTTAATGATGCGGGCAGTATCGTCTATTTTGGAACGTCGGGCGGGTATATCGGGTATATAAACTATGTAAAAGATAAAAAAAATCAACCGGTTTTTGAAAACAAACTGGAATCGGAAATTACCGCCATCCAGGTTTTTTCACACTCCCACAAAGATAAAAATGGTGATGATGTTGAAGAAAAATTCTTGCTTGCAACAGGTTTAAAAAATAGCCCGAGGGTGTATAAGTTAAATGACGACTCAAGACCTGACTTCCGTTTGTTCGGAAATGTATTGCCCTACACCGAAAAGCAATATGGAAGAATAATCCGTGCCGCTTTTAGCAAAACTGATAACATAATACTTGTTTCATCTAACAGGCAAACCTATTCCTGGAATCCCTTCACTCACGAACTATTGAATAGCCTGAAAAAACGAAAAAATTTTAGTCCTGCTGAACCCTGGGTTAACAAAAGCGATATTAAATTTTATTAGGAATGAGAAAATTATACTTTCCCATTATACTGTTTTATTTACTGTTGGTAAACAATCAACTGTTGGCCCAATGCTCGTTATATTCAGTAAATATATCAAGCAATCCAAACACAAAGCTGTTAAATTGTAAAGTCACCGACATCGTTTTAACCGCAGAAGCACAGGGGCCGGCAGCGATAAAAGAATTAATAAATTATAAATGGGGATTTAAACCTGAAAACGAAGCTGAAACAATTGTATCAACAACTTATACTTATACAGCTTCAAAGGCCGGAACTTACACGGTTTATGCAGAAATAAAATATATTGATGATAATGGCGACACTATGAGGTGCGAACCTTCAAACGCTGTTACCATCACAAATGAAGATGTTGTACGGCCGACTATTACCGCATTTGCAGTGCCTGCCAGCATTTGTGAAAATAGCACTTCCAATCTGGTCGCTTCGGGAGCAGTAAAATATACCTGGCAATCGAAGCTTAAAGCAGAGGATAAGTTTGAGGGAAGCCAGATTCCTGTAACGCCGGCGCAAACCACCACCTATACCGTTACCGGTGAGGCTGATAATGGTTGCAAAACGATGCTTGACGTAGAAGTAGTTGTTAATCCAAAACCTGATGGATCAATAACCGGAACAACAACCATTTGCCAAAATGCTACTCCGCCTCCCATCAAATTCAAATGGTTGAGCGGTAAAAAACCATTACTTTTTACTTATAATGTAATTAACGGAATAAATACCGGACCAACTCTGAAAGTTCAAGTGGATGATGATGAGGTTAGTATCGATGCCCCAACAAGAATGATAGGCATATCTAACTACAACTTAAAATCAGTTACCGATGACAATGGGTGCATCATCACAAAAAGCGAAACAGCGATTGTTACAGTAGCTGAAACAGGATTATTGATAAGCGACAAAACAGCAAGTGTTTGTGACAGTTCTGTCTTTGAATACAAAGCCGTAAGTTCCTCCGACATAACAAAAACGAGTTTCAGTTGGAAAAGGCCGGTTCGCGACAATAACAAGGAAAACAGCGGGACGACTTCAAATATTAAAGATACCCTGTACAATCACACCACCAATCCGATAGTTGTAACCTATTATTTCGATATTTCTACCGGGTCAGACTGTATTACCCACGATTCCGTGAAGGTTACGGTGAACCCGAAGCCGGTAATCGACCTGGTTGCAGATACAACCATCTGCAATGGAACGTTTTTGAGGCAGGGGATACCCTTCAAAAGCACAGGCTTTCCTGACGCATCTTTCTCCTGGACAAATGATAATCTGCCAATTGGATTAGACATATATGGTATCGGACCAATTCCTCCCTTTATTGCAACAAACAACGATACAACGAGGCGTGATACGGCCAACATAAAAATTGCTGTAAAATCAAGTACAAGTGGTTGCCTGGGTATAGAAAAACACTTCAGGATTATCGTAAGCCCCGCTGCCATTTTTACAAGCCCAAAAACAAGAAGTGTTTGTGATAGTACACTCTTTACCTATAAGGGAATAATCTCACCGGCAGCAACATCTTATAGTTGGACAAGACTTCCTGTTGAAGGAATAGCTGTTGATAAAATTAATAACAAAGGAAAAAGCGCAGAAACTGATAGCGTCAGCGAATATCTCGATAATACCACTTCCCAACCACTGGTGGTACCCTATATTTTTACCTTATCCGCAGGTTTCGGTTGTAGAATTGAGGATACGGTAAAAGTAACGGTAAATCCAACTCCCGTAATAGATCCTATCAGCATCAAACCGTATTGTAACCGCGACTTTGTCACTGGCGGAATTTCATTTAAAAGTGCTTCTCCCGATTCCTCTTTCACGTGGAGAATTGATGAACCTAATATAGGCTTATTAACCACCAGCGGAAGTGGGAGCATTCCCCCATTTATTGCAATGAACACTTCGAATAAGGTTATAACGACCACTATTACTGTTGCTATAAAAGCCAGTAGCAATCAGTGTCCGGGGCCTAATAGACCGTTTATAGTTACTGTACGCCCGGCACCCATTCTGGTTGATCCGAAAACATTTATAATTTGTGATAGCTCACTCTTCGAAGAAAAAGTGAAAAGTTCTGCTGTTGGAACAACTTTCAATTGGAAAAGGCCCACAATCCCCGAACTAAGTAACGATTCAGCCATGGGCACAAATGAATTCATTAGCGAAAGGCTGAACAATATCACTTCTAAAACTGCAGTTGCAAGTTATATTTTCACTTTGTCTATTGATACGGGCTGCGTAACTCATGATACCCTGAATGTTACAGTAAACCCAACGCCGGTAATAACTCCTCTAAACAATTTAACATTCTGTAACGGAGAGGCTGTTCGTGCGATTAAATTTAGTAGTGCAACAGACAGTGTATCTTTCAAATGGACCTCTGACCTAACCGTTGGATTTGGGTTAAATGGCAGAGACAGCATCCCTACTTTTACCGCAACTAATTTGGATACTGCTGTAATTGTTGCTAAAATAAGCGTAGCAGGTACGGTAGGTAATAACAATCAGTGTAAAGGTCAGGATACCACTTTTACCATTACCGTTAAGCCGTCTCCGCCCAAACCTAATTTCACTTCTCTCTCTCGCTATAGTGATAACGATACGCTACAATTATGCAACGGATCTGAAAATATTAATTTCAATGTTACAACTCCTGCTAAAGGCGTTACGTACAATTGGACGTCAACCGCAAGCAGGCAAACGGTATTAATACGCGACGCCAATGATACCAATACAGTTATCTCATTTTATGATCAGGGAACAAATACAATAAAGGTTACTGCAACAAAAAAAGTTGCAACAGACACCGTTGGTTGTACCAATACTGTTTCCCAGATAGTGAAAATTGAAAATCTTACTTCCGGAATTGATAAACGAAAGATTTTTAAAATGCAGCCAGGTAATCTGCTCATCTATCCAAATAATTCATTGGCAGGATATCAATGGGGTTATGATGCCATTTTTCATACATCACCCGACTCCTCTTTTGGTCCACCGGTACCTATTGCCGGGCAGGTATACCAGTTCTTTATTCCTGGTTCAAAATTTCTAAATGGAGACTCGCTTGACGAAACTAAATATTTATACTGGCTGTTACTTACAAATCAGGGTTGCTCTACAAGGGTTTATTACAACGGTCCGTATGCTAACAGGGTGATGGAAACTGTGCCTGCCGACAGTACTATACGGTTGCAACTATTCCCTAATCCTAACAAAGGCGATTTTGAAATTGCTTTGAAAGGAAATATTTACGGCAACATCAAAGCTGAAATTCATAACGCTATGGGACAGGTTGTTTACACAAAGAATTTCGTAAAAACCGCTCCTGATGTGAATGAAAAATTACGGACTGGTAATTTACCCGGCGGAATTTACTTTTTAATACTGTACAGCAGTGATATGAAAAAAGTCAGTTCGCGTTTTGTAATTCAACGTTAAACCAAGACGGCTATGAAATATAAAATCGGTTTGTTTTTTATATTGTTTCCTCTGTTTGCAGCAGCACAAAATAAAACACCTGCAGATTCGCTGGCCAGAAAAGTATTGGAAGACCTGGAAGCATCCTGGACGCTGGGCATCGACAGCAATAATGAGGTGCTCGATATAAATGTTTATAATAAATTCAAAAACCTTTTTGATACGAGCGCTACTGTCGATGATGATTTCAATGTTATTTACCGGTACGATCCTGTAAACAAATCAGGATATTATGTAACAAGGAAAGTGGAAAAACCGAAAACTTTTGATGTGTATGCGCATGATGTTGCTTTGGAAATAAAAAGTATTGTAATTGATAACGTGGTAAGATTTGATTCCAGTTTCACAGATCCCAAGCATATGACTTTTACAATAGCAAGAAAAGTTGCCGTACAAAAAACAAGACAGTACGTAATACTGCCGGATGAGCTTGTAGACGAAATTGTAAGCGGCCGTAAAACCAGATTTGACAATGAAAAAGATAGTTCGGATATGGTCTCGGGTTTAAGAGTAAAAATCACCAACAACCAGGACGCAATCTATAAATTTATTTCCAGGGACACTGTACTCGTTACGATGGCATTATTTGAAAAAGATACCGTAAGGATAACAAGTATCAAAAGTATTAAAAGCAATAGCAACAAAGTTCAATCAACCAACGATGCTGATTATGATGCTGTCTTAAACCAGGACGATAGCCTGCCAAATGCTTTTGGTGAATTTACTGCCAATGGAATGCCCGATGATGACCTCGACGGCGTATCCAATAACGACATTGATGGTAAACCAAATGATAAATGCAGAAATACGTACGGGCGAACAAATCACGGTTGCCCAACTTCTTATTTCGTTACGAGACATGAATTCGATGGTTTTGTAGGCCTGCAAATCAATTCAGTTGACATCACTTTGCCAGACCTCGATCAACTTGGTTATCGCGATGCATCCGGCAATGACCTGATGGATAAATCACAATTTAAAAAAGGCGTCTTGAAAAACCCGGGTATACTGCCGGGTATATATGCAGGAGGACATTTCACCTGGTATTTCGGACAAAAGAAAAGACGAAGCGGCATCACACTGGGCTTCACCTATTCAGGAATTAATGCGGAATACGACTTATCCGGCCCGATCAATTATACCTTCAGGTCAATTGATAGTAGTAATAATTTTTACCGGAGGCAAATTTTAGATAGTAGTTTGAATGAAGTAATTAAATATAATATTTTCAATTTCCCTGTGCTGTTTAATTACCGGTTCCCTTTGGGCGGCACACAAAAGTTCATTATGAAGCTTCAGGCAGGCCCGTCATTTATGATCTTTAACACTACCTCCAACTACACTGCTACGATTGATTTTGGAGGCATATACCAGATTAATCCTGCACAGGGTAAAATTATTTATGACGATACATTCGACCCGACTTCAAAATCCAACCTCTTTTTTACTTCTGAAAAAATCAATGCTCAGAACCCTAATCCGGGCGCCACCAATGTTTTTGCTCAATTGCGTTCCAAAGGCTATGATTTTGCAGATAACAAAAATTATCGCGGAAAGCAGCAGATTACACGCGTTACTGTGGCCTTTAATGTAAACGTTGATCTCCAATGCAAAATTTCCGAAGGGCTAACGATTAAAACAGGACCTCATTTGATGTATGCGCCTTTGTTGAAAAGAAAAGAGAAATACAGGATGGTAGATAGAACTACCGATGAATACCAATCCATTTACAAAGGCAATGCGGCATCGAGTTACAGTGCCTTTGGCGTTAATTTGGGATTTGTATATAATTTTTAAGGTTTGTTACTGGTGTTCTGTGGTTAAAAAAATCTTACAAGTTAAATTCCTATCTGTTAGTACGTAAGTTCATACCTGACATAACACTAGTGTTAAGTTAAGTATGAATTGACGCATTGGATTGTAAGTGTTTTTTAACC